>JAIMAD010000604.1 GCA_023512145.1 Bacillus sp. (in: firmicutes)
GGATAACGGTTCATTAACAAACGTCCTTCCACCCCCACATTTATGTTAGGCTTATCCGTAGATTATTGGGAATGAAAAACGTTTAGGGGGTTAAAGTCCCAACCTACTCAAGAAAAGAACTGACTATGAGCAGGACCCCAAAATAATAATGGCGGTGTGTGTGAAGCTTAACCAAACAACATGTAGCTTGAATTAACTTATTGTTTTTAAAATCCCACTTAAGTATTCGAAAAAGGCTAGTGTAGCTCCACCCCTCTAAAACAAAAAAATGAGAAATTAGGTGCAAGACCATGTTAGCTACTTATGATATCGGAATTGATTTAGGAACGGCAAATATATTAGTTTATAGTAAAAATAAAGGGATTGTTATTAATGAGCCTTCTGTTGTGGCTATTGATACAGTTACAAAAAAGGTCGTCGCTGTTGGTACAGAGGCCAAGGAAATGATTGGAAAAACACCTGAAAACATCGTTACTATCCGTCCCTTAAAGGGTGGTGTTATCGCCGATTATGATATCACAACAGATCTCCTAAGGCACATAATGAGGATGGCATCCAAAAAGATTGGTTTCGCGATTCGTAAACCTAACGTGGTGGTTTGTATACCATCAGGTTCAACAAGTGTAGAGCGGAGAGCTATTCAAGATGCGGTGAAAAATGTCGGCGCAAAAAAGATTATTTTACTTGAGGAGCCCGTTGCTGCCGCGATTGGGGCAGGATTACCAGTAGATGAACCTGTTTCCAATATGGTCGTGGACATTGGTGGAGGAAATACCGAGGTCGCAATCATTTCCTGTGGCGGTGTTGTTGCATGTCATTCGATAAAAGTCGGTGGTGACCGCCTTGATGAAGATATTATTCAACACATTCGCAAGGAATACAATGTGTTGATTGGGGAAAGGACCGCAGAAAGAATCAAAATAGAAATCGGATACGCTCTCGTAGATCATGAGGAATTATTTATGGACGTACGTGGACGCGACCTTGTATCAGGGTTACCAAAAACAATTACTCTCTCATCCTATCAAATTCGTAATGCCATAAAAGAAGCACTTTTGCATATTTTGGAAGCAATTCGAGCGACACTTGAAGATTGTCCAGCAGAACTGAGTGGCGACATTGTTGACCGTGGTGTTATCCTCACTGGTGGAGGATCGTTACTACAAGGGATGGAGGCATGGCTAAGTGAAGTGATATCTGTCCCCGTCCAACTTGCCCCAGACCCACTCGAATCAGTGGTGCTTGGTACTGGAAAGGCCCTAAAGTATATGAGTAAGCTGCAAGTTGCGGTGAGATAGTAATTTTGCTCGTGAACCAATGCCCTATTTCCGGAACATGCATGTGGGCTTAATAAATCTAGTTAGAAAAAAGCTGCAGAATGTATTTCATCTGCAGCTTTTTTCCTATATATCACTTTGGCGTTTTCTCTTACTATTGAAGAAAAGGAAGATAGGTAGCGGAATTACGATGAAACCAAGACTTTTAATCAGTTGGTTTTTTGCGTTTTCCACATTTCGACTTTTTTCATCTTTTACAGCCTGTTCGAAATTAGCCCTAATGTCTGCTTCCGATAAATTCTTTTCACTTTGTATTTTTCCTTCTTCGCGAATCTGCTTATAATCTTCGTAGCTTTGATAATAGCTTGGTGGACTGACGATATCAGCACTAGCCATAAAAATAGAAATTCCCCCGCCAATCACCATCATAAGTGTTGCAAACAAAACTAAATACGTATAAAGATGACGTATCACAGCTTCATCCCCTTTTCCTTTGTTTTTCGTAGCATAAGCGATGACAAAAATGATAATAACTACTGGTAAAAATGTGAATAACAGGCCAAAAACCACCAAAGACCCACCTCCTTACATACTCTCTATATTTCAAATTTATCTATCTCTTTACAATATTATTTCATGGAATGGGGATAATTCCAACTGTTTAGTGAGGGATTCTTAAAATAATTAATTTAGGGGAAAGGTCTATCGACTTGCCGAGAGTACCCCTTCTTCAAGCGGAGATAGCCGGTAAGGAGGGGGTGAATCGGTGCTTTTGAATTTTTTTC
>JAIMAD010000605.1 GCA_023512145.1 Bacillus sp. (in: firmicutes)
AATATAGTCAGTTTCACCCATTTAATAGTGCGCCTGAACAATTCAAAAAGATTCAGGTTAAGTGAATTTACCGATGGAAAATAACAACTTGTAATCATACATCTATTCAGGTGCAACCACGTGTCGTCGAAGGCCGACGCGAGGTAGGGTTAGATGCCCGATTTTTAAAATAACCCAATAGATATCTAATGAAAGAACAAGTATCAAAGCACTTGCGTTTTCATAAGATATTTATTTTTTTGTTCCTTTACATTAGTAGGAAAATGGCATTTTTAGATAGACAAGATAAAGTAAGAAGGAGGATTCACCTTGTGACCTATGGAAAGAGATTGACCATGCTTGCGATTTTGGATTCGCTGATTGTGTTAACGGCGGTCTACATAAGCTATTTTATCCTGAACCCGGCATTTGAAATTTTTAAAACCCCGATGTTGTTAGTTACCGCACTTACCTTAGTCATTTGCCACCATATATTTGCTTCGATTTATAAACTGTATCATAAGGCCTGGGCCTATGCGAGTGTGGGCGAGTTGCTTGCGATTGTAAAAGCAGTGACGTTCACGATTCTCGTAACTGCGCTGATGCAGTCCCTGGTTTTTAATAATATCTATGTTAGAGCATTAGCGATTACCTGGATGGTTCATGTCCTGTTAATTGGCGGTTCAAGGTTTTCATGGCGAGTGTTCCGTGATAACTATATGATGAAGCAAAAAAACATCAAAAGGACGTTAATCATTGGTGCTGGTGCTGCGGGAACAATGGTGGCCAGGCAGCTGCTCAGTAACTACGAAATTGATTTAAAACCCGTCGCCTTTATTGATGACGATGCGAAGAAATACAAACTGGATTTCCTTGGCATCCCGGTAGTGGGCGATTCGATTCGAATCGTGGAAACCATCGAGAAATACCAAATTGATAATATTGTGATTGCGATTCCTTCTTTAGGTCAGAAAGAGTTGACACGTATTTTTGAAGAATGCGCGAAAACAAAGGCAAAAACACAAATCATCCCGAAGCTTGAGGATTTGATGACCGGGAAGATTTCGGTTACCCAATTCCGTGAGGTGCAGGTGGAGGATTTATTAGGACGCGAACCAGTAGAGTTAAATATGAGCAGTATTTCCGAGTATGTAACAGGCAAGACGGTCATGGTTACCGGTGCAGGTGGTTCGATTGGCTCGGAAATATGCCGGCAGATTTGCAAATTTAATCCTAGTAAAATTGTCTTAGTAGGCCATGGGGAGAATAGCATTTATCTGATTGATATGGAGCTTCGCAACAAATACCAACAGCAAATTGAAATTGTCCCAGTTATTGGTGATATTCAAGACAGAGCAAGAATGTTTGAAGTGATGGAGGAACAGCGACCGTTTGTTGTTTATCATGCGGCAGCACATAAGCATGTTCCGTTGATGGAATATAATCCGAGAGAAGCGGTTAAGAATAATATTTTTGGTACGAAGAATGTGGCTGAAGCAGCGGACACTTTCGGTGTGAATACGTTTGTGATGATTTCTTCGGATAAAGCGGTCAATCCTCCGAATGTGATGGGGGCAACGAAACGGTTTGCGGAGATGATTATTCAGAGTCTGGCACAACAGAGTAAGACAAAGTTTGTTGCTGTAAGGTTTGGGAATGTGCTGGGGAGTCGTGGGAGTGTGATTCCACTATTCAAAAGACAAATACAAGCTGGTGGGCCGGTTACGGTTACACATGAGGATATGACTCGATATTTTATGACAATTCCGGAAGCATCAAGGCTGGTGATTCAGGCAGGGTCTTTAGCCCAAGGTGGCGAGATTTTTGTGCTTGATATGGGTGAGCCGGTTAAGATTGTTGACCTTGCGAAAAACGTGATCAAGCTATCTGGATATTCAATAGAAGAAATCGGGATTCAGTTTTCAGGACTTCGTCCTGGGGAGAAGATGTTTGAAGAGCTGCTTAATGAGAATGAGGTACATCCGGAGCAGGTTTTTCCGAAGATTCATATTGGGAAGTCGAAGGTTATTCGTTCGGAAGAGTTAGGTCGGTTGATTAGTAGTTTGTTAGATATGTCTGAAG
>JAIMAD010000606.1 GCA_023512145.1 Bacillus sp. (in: firmicutes)
GCCGTTATGTCTTTGAAGCAATAAATTTAGAAATTGGTTATTCTGAGCCGCTCTTGCCAAAAATGAATATAACGATAGAGCGTGGTGAAAAAGTGGCAATTATCGGTTGTAACGGAGTTGGGAAATCAACACTTCTAAAAACGATGCTTGGTAAAATCGACCCGTTAAACGGAAAGGTTGAACGTGGTGACTTCCTCTTTCCTTCTTATTTTGAGCAAGAAGTAAAAGTAGCTGGAATTACACCGATTGATGACATCTGGAGTGCGTTCCCATCTCTTGACCAGCGTCAGGTTCGCTCAGCACTTGCACGCTGCGGTTTAAAAAGTGACCATATCTCGCGTTCAATGAATCAACTTAGTGGTGGAGAACAAGCGAAGGTTCGTCTCTGTAAGCTGATGATGAATGAAAGTAACTGGATTCTATTCGACGAGCCAACCAATCACTTGGATATTGTTGCAAAAGCAGAATTGAAGCGGGCCCTCATAGAATACAAGGGTACTGTAGTTCTAGTTTGCCACGAACCAGACTTTTATGAAGATTGGATCACAAAAGTATGGAATGTCGAAGAATGGTCACAACAGACTGTTTAAGAAATTTGTATCAACCCCCTGTGTCTTTGACAAGGGGGTTTACTTCAGGGGTGCAAACATTTAAATTACACGAAAAAACACACATAAGAAATTCGAGGCCACTGAAAAAGTCCCTTAAATATAGGCTGTGTTGAACTTGAGTGTTGATTTCCGCTCCAGGCACTTCGCTTTCCGCGGCGGTCCGGTGAGCCTCCCACAGGAGTCTTCGTGCCTGCAACGAAAATCAATATAGGTTTTTAAACACCCTAAATGAAAAAGGTATAATTCCCTCAGAATATGAGGTATTATACCTTTTTCATATTAATTAGGAGGGCTTTTTCAGTGCCTTCAAGAAATTCGTGTTTTTTTTGTTATAGCCAGGGTTTTATATACTTTTTACAAACTTTTTAACATGGGGTTTTCTCACTAAAAAAACGGATAACAATTTTAATATCTCACTTAACAACAACCTAATGTTTACCTATAGAAATAATCGATTTTCCGCCATCGAACAAATAGATAATTTGAATTTGTTTTTAAGGATAATTTCTCTATAATTTAAGGGCTAAGATAATTTTAGTAATTAACTTAATTACGTTAATGGAGGGTTTTTTAAAGGATTTCCCACTTTAAAAGTAAGTAGAAGCTGAAAAAAATAAACCAAATTAATGATCGAGGTGTATTCATGATGAAAAAATGGCTTTCTACACTAATTCTTGTTATGCTAATCTTTTCATTGTCGGCTTGTGGTCAAAATGACGAAAAAACAAGTGAAGATAAAAAAGAAGAAACATCGAATGAAGTATTTAAAATTGGTGCAATTCCTGACCAGAATGCAACCGAACTTGATAAAGGAATGACAGCAACTGCTGAATATCTTAGCGAAAAGACTGGGATGAAGGTTGAATTTGTTCCGTCTGTTGACTATGCTGCACTCGTAACTGGTTTTCAACGTGGAGAAATCCATATGGCTTGGTTTGGTGGTTTAACAAGTGTACAAGCTAGAAACCTTGTCCCAGAAGCAGAGTCGATTGTACAAAGACCACGCGATGCTGAGTTCCATTCCGTTTTTATTACTCAGTCAGCAGAAAATATTACTAAGCTAGAAGATTTAAAAGGCAAGTCGTTTACTTTTGGTAGCGAAAGTTCTACCTCTGGGCATTTAATGCCGCGTTACTTTTTAAGTGAGGATGGTATTGACCCTAATACAGATCTTGATGGCAAGCCTAATTTCTCTGGCTCCCATGATACAACCTACAAGTTGGTCGAATCAGGTGCTTTCAAAGCAGGTGCACTAAACGAGGCCGTTTGGGAATCTGCAGTTGAAGAAGGAAAAGTAGATACAAATAAAGTAAAAGTATTCTACACGACCCCTTCATATTATGACTATAACTGGACAATCAATAGCAATGTAGAAGAGGTTTTCGGCAAGGGATCGAAGAAAAAAATAAAAGAAGCCCTTCTTTCAATAACTGGTGATC
>JAIMAD010000607.1 GCA_023512145.1 Bacillus sp. (in: firmicutes)
GTGCGACTCAATCCTTGCAAATGACCAATGCGGCTACTCGTCCGGCCAATAACGGATTAGAAAAAGCAGCTGACTTTGTTGGTGCGTCAGCAGGAGAAATCGCCCCTTACACGATTGGTGCGGCGTACGGAGGAGCAGAGTACCTCCTTGGAAAAGTAGGATTGAACGCGATTAAAAACCCGCTAGTCAAGACCTGGTGCGCGGATTCGGCGCAGGGGCCATCGCTGGAACAGAAAAGTAAGTAACACGAAAAGTAGCATCAAACGAAAAAATGTCTGCAGCTGACATTGGAATAGAAGCGGCTCTCGCAAGTGGGGGAGACGCATTGTTCGGAGCCTTCGCACGTAACATTAACCTCAAAGGAATGACTAGAGGATTATCTGATGATGTGGCAAATCAGTATGCGAAAAACCTAGGGAAAGCAAGTGGACGAACACCGGAACAAGTGGCTTTAGCTTTAAGAGAATCCATCACTCCGAAAAACGTATTTGCTGACCCATCAAGAATGCCAAAAGACATGCCAAATCCAGTTGAAAACCCGTTAAACATCAGTACACCTGCTCCTAAACCAATGGAAGCTCCTAAAGTAAATAACGGTTTAGATGATTGGGTTAATTTTGCTCAACAAGGAAAAGGCCCCAAAGCGAGACCGGGTTTTGAAGCGATTCAGAACCCTGCACGATACGGGAAAGAAGCGTTAACCAATCAAGCAGATACCATTCTAAACCGTTCGAATGCCCTGAAAAACACTCCAGAAGGTGGGTATAACAATCGGTTATTGGCTGTTCAAAAGGAAATGCAAACGGTTGGAGGAAGTCGTGGTATTTACAGAAAACCTCTAAGCCCAGACGAACTCTATCTAAAGGCAAAACAGCCTGGTGACCCATCGACCTTTGATGAATTAATCAAATTAGCTGAAATGGAACACAACGTCGCGACTACTCCAAAGGATTTAAAACGTTTATTAGATAGTGACCCAAGAATTAGAGAAGGAATTCAAAAGCTGAATGCCTTTGGTGGTCTATCAAAAAAGAGTGTTCCACCTGTACTTGACCAGCCAAACTTAAAGCCATTAGACGAAATGCTTACCCCGTTAAAACAAGAACCAACAGGGACGCTACCTAATGGGGATACATTCAAACTTCCTGAACTTGGAGGTGTAGGCAATCCTTCACTTGGAATTAGTCCTCTTAAAAATCCATTAGGACGATTGCGAGAGCTTTTAACTGCAGCTCAAAAAAAAGAAGCGGGAACTCTTCCAATTGAACCAAATCTATCACCGTTAAAGCCTGGTAAAGATTTCGAAGCGATTACCTCTGGTCCTCAGTCAAATGATGGAGAGTTAGCTCGTGTAGCTGATGATCTGTTAGATGCAGAAAAGCAAGCGAGTGGGGATGTTGATTCCTTCCGTTCAAAGGTAGACAGAACTCCAAATAAAGATAAAAATCGTCTTTTTAGTAATTTACGCACTCAATTTATCGATGACGTGGCACCACTCGAAACTCTTGAAAAGAATATAGCAGGAGAAATCGGAAGCGCAGAGAATAGTTTATATAAGCAAGCACGGCTATTTAAAGGAAGCCCCGAGAAAGCCCATTTGCTTGTGAAAGAACAATTGAATCCCGTTTTGAAAGTCTTACAGGACAACAATTTGACATATCAAGATTTAGGCGACTATGCTCTAGCGGTTCATGCAAAAGATGTTAATGGAAAAGGGATTAATTCAGGGTTTACAAATGCCGAAATTGACGATGTGATTCAGCATCTCGGAACTCCTGAAATGGAAGCTGCAAGGGTAAAACTGTTAGGGGTAAACAATAATGTGTTAGATATGCTGTCAAGTGGTGGTATTATCGATAATGCTCAAGTAGCGGCCATGCGTGAAAAGTACCCAAACTATGTTTCTTTATTCCGTTCCTTTGATGATGATAAGGTTGAATTTGCCGGGGGAGTAGGCAAGGCATTAGCAAACGCTTCGAGTCCAATTAAAAAGCTACAAGGATCTAATCGTGCGGTTATTGAACCGATGGAAAGTGTTATTAAAAAT
>JAIMAD010000060.1 GCA_023512145.1 Bacillus sp. (in: firmicutes)
GGAAGCCAGAATCAGGCTTGCTAGATTCTTTGAAAAATATAATAATTACAGGCCGCATCAATCTTTGAACTACTTGACGCCTGCAGAAGTGTATTATGGGAACTACAATATGGAAGATTTTTGCATGCGCCGCTGAGGAGGTAATATCCTGTAAAATTTTATTATAACACCAAATATTGTTGTCAGGAGAAAACTGCTCTCAGGTCTGCATAAGGAAGGTTTAACTTTATATTTTGAGCCAAGGAATAATGCTTATTTTGCACGATAGTTCATACCCATGTATTTATCACCGTTTCGTAATTCTTCAATCATTTTAGCTATACGCTTTTCTTTTGTCTCCGGTCTCTTAGCTTTTAGTATCCAGCCTAAATAATCATTTTTCCCATTTTTAAACATTGGCTCACCCTCCCTTTTAGTAATCTCTAGATTTTTCATATATAGTTACACTGGAATTTTTCTAAGCCCAAAAGGCGCAGAAATCTACGCCTTTATAGAATACCATATTTGTTATTACATGGACTTGCTTTCTTCCAATTTCACTTCTTTTTCTAATTGGGCAATCTTTGCATCAATCGTTGTGCCATAAAAGGAGCTGTTCACCTGATGCTCTAAACGGTCAAGATAATTTTCTATATCTTTAAACTTTGAGTAGGATTTATCTGAGTAAGTATTAGCATCGAGCACTTGGTTGATTTGAAGGTTGGCGCGTGTCACGTTTTCACGTCCCATTAATTCCATGCGGCGAATATGCATATCTTTAAGTTTATGCTTCATTTCTTCATACTTTCTTTCCAAATCAGTTAGCTGGCCGTTTACTTGGTCAAGTGATGCACTCAAGCGGAGAGCCCGATCCGAATATTGCTGATGTTCGTCTGTTGCAAATTGATAAAGCTCCGTTTCCCCTGCCTTGGAAGCAATTTCTGCTTGATACTTCCTTTTTTCAGCTTTTTGTGCTGCTTGGTTGTATTCTCTCGTAAATTCATCCTTCAAGGTGTATTGACGTTCCAACAAGTTTCTTACCTTTTCAGTTTCTTGCTCACATTGGCGAAGGTACTGGTTGAGCAAAGTGATTGGATTTTGTTTTTCCTTATGATCAATGGCCTCGTGTAAATCAGCTGTGATAGTGTTTTTTATTCTAGTAAATAGGTTTGTCATGTTTATTCTCTCCTTTGATTTATAATATTTATAGTTAATTTGTAACTAATTACCAATTTAGCAAGTGGCAGCAAATTTGTCATAAGTTCCAGAACTGGACAATTTAATAATTTTTCATGTCATTCCATTGTTTTTCAAAGTTGACGAATGGGTCAGATTCTTTCTTCACCACAGTGTACTTTCTTTCATTCCATTTTTTATAAACAAGATACAAAACATATGCTGCTGCGACGCCAATGATAGCTGGTGCATTGTGGATGGAAGCCATGAGGACGATGAATCCGATGATTCCAAGAGTGATTTTTCCCCCAGTTGTTTCAGCTTTTAAAAACTGTTTGAATATGAAGTACAGGAGCACCAAGCTAACAAGTAAACCCACCATTGGACCAATTGTTGAAAGCAAGATAACTGATGCAACTGCTCCTGCTAAAAGTAAACCAAATTTTTTCATTTTGTTTTTCACTCCTTTTCTTTTCTTGATTTCATCTTACCTTTTTTCTTTATTTAAGATAATTGCACTTGAGCTTGATTTATTTATCAGTCTAAAGACGTAGAAAGGGTCAGTCGCTTTAGCAAAGTGCTTAAGTAACTGACCCTTTCTTCCTTATTTAGATATAAACATCTGGACCCAATAGTGTCTTTGCGAGCCACCCTGTGCGTAGCCCACACCGATATATGTGGTATTTGTGCTTAAAATATTGGCCCGATGACCGGAACTATTCATCCAAGCTTGGACCACTGATGCGGGAGTTGTTTGTCCTGCTGCAATGTTCTCAGCTGCTGAACGATAGGTAATCCCAAATTTTTTCATCATATCAAAGGGACTTCCGTAGGTTGGGCTGGTGTGACTGAAATAATTCCTGTCTCGCATATCATTCGCCTTATAACGAGCGACCCTTGAAAGCTCCCAATCCGGAGTTAATGCCTTCAGACCATATTTTGCCCGCTCTTGATTGGTTAACTGGATTACCTGACTTTCGATACTTTTTACTGCATCATAACTAGGGATGGTTACCTTTTGACCCGGGTAGATTAAATTTGGGTTATTAAATTGTGGATTCGCTGAAATAAGCTCAGAAATTCCAACCTGGTACCTGACGGCAATTTTCCAAAGCGAGTCCCCCGATTGCACAGTGTACATTTGCTGTGCAAAAGACACGCTTGGAATACAGAAAAGTGATAACGCGAATAAAAAACTAAACCAATAAGACTTTTTCATTTTTTTGCCTCCTCCGAATATATAATTTTGATTTCAGGCTCAAAATATACAAGAAACTGCAAAATATTAATTTTAAAAAAAGAAATATGAATGGGCAAAGATAGGACCAAGACACATTTTTTGGAGGAATAAAGAAGTGAGTGACATTTCATGGATAACCTATATCATGTTAATTTTAGCGAGCTACCGTTTAACCCATTTAATTGTCTTTGATAAAATTACTGAATTTATCCGTAAACCTTTTGTCAGAATTGTTAAGGTAGAAACAGATGCAGGCACAGTAACAAAGGAAGTCCCTAAATCGATGTTTGGCTACCTATTGAAATGTTATTGGTGTGCAGGTATATGGAGTTCTGTTTTACTCGGCGGTGCATATTTGCTATTCCCGAAAGTCAACTTCGTGTTTATTTTAATTTTCTCGATTGCGGGAGGCCAATCCATTATTGAAACCTTTGTAGGCGTCAACATTAAAAAAGTTGACTATTATGCAGAACTAAAGAAAAAAGACTCAAAATAGGCTTTAAACTTTTTCACTGGAAAAACACTTGTTGGGCCCGGAAAAAATCATTCCCCTTATGCATATATATTTAAAAGAACTTAAACAACTGAAAGGACTTAAGCTGAAAAAAAGGGGGTTTCCAATGACTGCTATTTGGTGGGTGACAACGATTAGTTTTGTCCTTTGTATTGGTTTTGTTTGCGGAACTATTTTCTACTTTTTAATGGATGTACTCCACTCAGAAGATGCTACACGAATTGATCCACTAAAAATTGATAAGGAAGAATGATGATAATTCAAGGCATAGTTGAACTCTGGATACCCAGGGTTTTTTCTTTTGTTAGTAGTTTTTTCCATGTTAATGATAAGTAGATATTTCCACATGAGTATTAATTTTGCGATTACGGGAAAAATTACACAAGAGTTCATTTTAAAGCAGGAGGAGTACATATGAGTTCATCTGAAAAAATCCCACAATTCCCTAAAACTTATTGGCGTGAAATAGAATTGCCTACTTTTCAAAAATTAACCGCAGATATTACAGTTGATGTCGCGATTGTCGGGGCTGGAATTACAGGAATTACGGCCGCCTATTTGCTTTCAAAGGAAGGGCTGAAGGTTGCCATTTTAGAGGCCGGCAGTGTCTTGAATGGAACGACTGGTCACACGACAGCAAAAGTAACCGCACAGCACGGGCTTGTTTATGATGAATTTATTAATCATTTTGGCGAAGATTTAGCAAGGCTTTATTTCGAATCCCATATGAATGCGATTGGATTCGTCGAAAATTGCGTGCAGCAAAATGGGATTGATTGTGATTTTAGCAAAGAGGATGCTTATATTTATGCAACGACCGATGAGTATTTGGAAAAGCTTACAACGGAATGGGAAGCATATAAACGACTTGGAATCGACGGAGCTTTAAAGGATACCATCCCGTTTGATATCCAAGTGAAAGGCTCGCTGTTGATGCAGAACCAAGCCCAGTATCATCCGCTCAAATTCTTAAGAGCACTTCTGGATGACGCTGTTAAGGCCGGCTGTTCTGTTTATGAAAATACCACCGCTATAGACATTGAGGAGGAGGATTCCGCGCCAAAAGTCGTTACGAAGTCAGGGAACAGAGTGACATGCAAAAATGTGATTATTGCCTCCCATTTTCCCTTTTATGATAAACCAGGACTTTA
The DNA here is from genome assembly GCA_023512145.1 of Bacillus sp. (in: firmicutes). Classification (GTDB taxonomy): domain Bacteria; phylum Bacillota; class Bacilli; order Bacillales; family Cytobacillaceae; genus Neobacillus. The sequence goes on from JAIMAD010000060.1 coordinate 4,061, forward strand.
TTTTGCAAGAATGTATGTCGATAGATCGTACGCAATTGGGATAAAAACGGATAAAGACTACCCTGGCGGCATGTATATCAGTGCCGATAGCCCAACACGTTCGATTCGTTATACGCCATTTAATGGGGAAAAGTTACTAATCCTCGGAGGGGAAAATCACAAAACCGGGCAGGGAATTGACACAATGAAACATTATCAAGCACTAGAGTCATTTGCTGAAGAAGTGTTCGGGATTAAGGAATACGATTATCGGTGGTCTGCTCAGGATTTAGTTACACTAGACAAAGTCCCATATATTGGTCCGCTAACCTCAGAGCGGGATCATATTTTAGTGGCCACTGGATATAAAAAATGGGGCATGACTACTGGTATTCTTGCTGGTCATTTGTTGAGTGATTATGTGTTGAATCGTAATAACCCTTACAAAGACCTATATTCACCCTCACGATTCCATGTTGATCCCGATTTAAGTAGTGCCATTACAACAAATGTAGATGTTGCCAAACACCTAATCAAAGGTAAGCTTGAAATGGTCCCAAGGGATCCGGGCGATTTGCAGGATGGTGAAGGATCTGTTGTTATGTATAACGGCCAAAGAGCAGGTGCCTACAAGGACAAGTTTGGTAAGCTTTATATTGTTGATACGACTTGTACACATCTTGGCTGTGAATGTGAATGGAATCGTGCCGAAAAATCATGGGATTGCCCATGTCATGGCTCACGTTATTCGTATGCGGGGGACGTGATTGAGGGTCCCGCCAAAAAAGCACTGGAATTACTTGAAAAAGGGTGACCCCCTATAACGCCTCCTAACTTGTCCAGGAGGCGTTATTTTTTATATGTGAAAATAAATAGCCTCTATTGATTACCGCTCCCGCTCTTTTTTACTGATTTCGGTCACCAATAATACCTATTGGTGACCACTTCCTCTCTTTTTCTGATTTCGGTTACCAACAAGATATTATCGTCCCCTAGACCACACCTGTTAGCATTACAAAGAACTCGCCTACTATAGACGAGTTCCTCAATACCCTTTGTACTATCAAAAATATAGCTAAAGATCTATAAATGTCCCTCACTAGGCTCATTTAAACGTTTACAGGAGGTTTTATTTTTTATTTGTCGTTCGGACGGTTTCGTTTTAATTCTTCCCCTGTTGTAAATTCAACCATTTCAGCGCTTGTTTTCATTGCTTTTTTACGATTGTTATTCCGCTGGGCATTGGCATTACCTAATTTTGTTCTTCCCACACGACCATCTCCTTTTCAAGAAATACATAGATAGTATGGATGAAAACATTCAGTCTTATTCTTTCCCAAGGACAGGTGTCTTTCGGAAACCTGTCATTTGCTCAAATGCATACGCCACTTGGATTAATAGCGGTTCACTATAAGCTGTACCAGCAAAGGTAATTCCCACTGGTTCACCTGAAGAACTATAGCCTGCCGGGACAGCAATCGACGGGTAGCCAGCTTTTGCGCTAATATATGACCCTTCATCGTGTGGAAACACGATTATGTCTAAATTATCCTTTTCTAAAGTATAATCTATACCTTGCTTGGTGGAATGATAGTGATCAAATTCCAAGGCGTCGATATACGCTGACTCGGTTAGGGACCCACTTGTCTTTTCTGATTCTACTAACACTGCCTGTCCATACTTGAGCATTTTTTCTGCATTCTGATTATTAAAGGCAATTAGGTCCGCCAAAGTTCTTACAGCTATGGCTGGGTGCAAGCTATTTAAATAACCATTTAAGTCTGGTTTAAATTCATAGGTTAATACATCGTCCTTCCACAGGGCATGACGAGAAGGAATTTCGATATTCTCAACGATTTCTGCACCAGAGGTTTTCAAAATCTCCAAGGCAGCAACCACAACTTCTTGCTTCTCTACACTTAGATGCTTTATGAATCCTTCCGTACCTATTCCAATTCGTTTTCCCTTAAGACCATCCTTAGTGAGAAATTCAGTATAGTCGACATTAGCCAACGGATTTGTTCCGGTGATGGCATCATGCGCGTCTCTTCCACACAATGCAGTTAATAAAGTCACAGCATCTTCGACCGTTCTTGCCATCGGCCCTGCGGTATCCTGGGTATGCGCTATCGGAATAATCCCTCTTCGGCTAATTAAGCCAACAGTCGGCTTGATTCCGACCAAGGAGTTCTGGACGGAAGGATTTAAGATTGAGCCAGATGTTTCCGTCCCAATCGCAGCAGCGGCAAAATTAGCAGCAATCGCTGCCCCTGAACCAGCGCTGGAGCCCCCGACATCAAATTTAGCTGGGCCATACGGGTTTAGCACCTGTCCACCCCGTGAACTATAACCGGCTTTCATCCCATTCGCCATAAAATTTGCCCATTCCGTCATATTCGTCTTTCCAAGAATGACCGCACCCGCTTTACGTAATTGTTCTGCCACATACGAATCCTTGGGCGCAATCGAATCCTTTAAGGCCAATGATCCAGCACTTGTATGCATTTTGTCGTGGGTATCAATATTATCTTTTAATAAAATTGGTATTCCGTGCATGCTGCTACGTGGTCCCGATTCTTTCCTTTCAGCATCTAGTGCTGCCGCAATTTGCAAGGCATCCGGATTTACTTCAAGAACTGAATTTAAGCCGCTATCAAAAGACGAGATTCGATGTAAATACATGAAAACTAGTTCTTTAGAAGTTAGTTCACCACTTGTAAACTTTTCTTGCATTTGGCTAATGGTTGCTTCCTCGAGCCAGTCAGCAACCAAATTAAGCAATTTAGGATTTTCCATTATTCTTCCTCCACTTCCTTAATATTTCCAGAAAAAAGTGAAAAATGCCTTTTTCACTTATCAAAAAAGACAGTAGATTTCCCACTGCCTTTTCCACTATTGCACTATCTATTTGACTCCAAAAACCTGTTTAGTAACTATTACATGTCTACTGAAATTTTTCCTTTATAAAAAACACGTTTATGAAGCGGAACGTTTAATTCATGACAGAATCGTTTTAATTCTCTTTCTTCCCTATCCGTAACAAGTGAGACGATTACTCCGTTTGCTCCCATTCGGCCAGTTCTTCCTGCCCGGTGGATGTATTGAGTAATATCCTTAGGGAAATCAATTTGGACGACATGTGTGACCCCTTGAATATCAAGCCCTCTTGCTGCAACATCTGTGGCAATTAACATGTTCATTTTGCCATCGCGGAAGCCCTTTAATGCTGCTTGCCGTTCTAATTTCTTCATGTTGCTATGAAGGATTCCTGCTGAAAGCTCTTTAAACTGGAATTTTTCGATTACAACTTGGATTTCACCGATGTCATTAATAAAAGCAAGCGATTTACTTTTTTCTAAACGGGCAATCTTTTCAAGTAACTTGATTTTATCGCGTGGTTCGCACAATAAGTAAATGTGTTCCACATCTCCTGAAGCCGACATATCATCCTTAAGAATCCGAATGACTTCTGGTTCTTTTAATAGGCCCTTGGCCAATTGTTCTGTACCCGTTTTCATCGTCGCTGAACATAAAACCACTTGGCGGTCAGCCAATGTTGACTTCATAATACCTTGAACAGTATTGAAGTGCTCGGGAATTAACAACTGGTCCCCTTCATCAAGAACCACCATTTTCACTTCGTGCATTTTTATTTTCTTTTGTTTGATTAGTTCAAGTAAACGCCCTGGTGTTGCAAAAACGACATTGGGGCGTGCTTTTAGTTTTTCTAACTGTCGCTTCACGTTTGCCCCACCAATGATAGACGTCCCACGAATTCCGCTACCTTCAGACCATTTTTGAAATTCCTGAAAAACCTGCATCACAAGCTCTTGTGATGATGCGAGTACCACTGCCTGCAGTGATGGTAAATTAGCGTCCATTCTATTCAATAGTGGTAATAAATAGGCCAGTGTTTTGCCAGATCCAGTTGGTGACTCAGCAATTAGATCTCTCCCTGCGACTATTAGCGGGATTGCTGCTTCCTGAATGGATGTTGGTGTTTGAAAGCCTGACTTTTCCCATGCTTCCTGCAAAAAAGGCTTTAATTGATTTAACATATCTTACTCCTTTATCTCGCAAATCTATCGTTTATTATTTTTTTTACAATGTACCACTGATAGTAACGTATTAACCCTTATGTGTCCAGTTATGCAGCGGGATTCAGGTAGAAGAGAATCCATGCCAGATGGTAAATGAGGACGGAGAGATAGAGGACGCAGGTTGAAATTAGGAAAGTTCTTAACCACCCTTGTAAAGGCTGAAAATAGAACAATCCGATTAATACAATTGGTAGAAAAATTTTGATTGTGTAAAAATAGGTCCAGCTTTTTTCAATGACATACTTCATCATCGGGTTCCCTTCCACAACAAAACCTGAAGCAATGCCAAAATGGGTCAGAACAGCATCCAAAATACCTGCAATTAATAGGAAAAAACAGAGCCGCATAATTCCCTCCACTAAAAATTAGTGCAATCTTATCCATTTTTGCTAATAATTCCGTTACTAATACATTAATTCGTTCTTAAAAAAGAACGACGATAGGTATGTAAGGGCTGCGTAAACTGCAACCCCAAAACTTCTATAGAATATTAATTAACAAACCGACCACCCTCAGGTCGACCAACTTCATTAAAATGCTCAACCAAATAGTGCAAACTTTTCGCTAATTCTTCACCCTGCATTGGTTGACCGTGTCCTGTCACAGCGACTATTGGATTAAGAGCTGCTAAACGCTTGACAGAATCATAGGCCCCGTCCCAGTCAGTTGTGTAATATTTCGGTGGTCCACTGATTTCTGGTATTTGTAATATTACCTTATAAAGGGATTCTTGCTGAACTGTAACAAACGCATCCCCTCCAATAAGCGCCCGATCATGTTCACGGAATAATGAAATATGTCCAGGAGTATGTCCCGGTGTATGGATCCATTTCCACTCAGGCATTCCTGGAACAGTACCATCTGGAGGAAGTGGATGAACATGTACACCAATATCTATTCCATGATTTGGAAACAAGGGCGACAACTTTGCAACAAGTCCACTCGCAACGAATGGGTCTCCTGATGGATAATCTTTCTTTCCGGTTAAATAGGGAAGCTCCAGCTCATGAGCATACACCAGAACATCCCACTTTTCTAATAATTCAACTAAAGATCCTACATGATCAAAATGCCCATGTGTTAACACAATCGCTTTTGGACGCCCATTATCTCCAAAACGGTCGTGGACCATTTCCATTATCTCAACTGCAGATTTTGGCATCCCTGCATCAACCAGCACAAATTCATGAGACTCATTTGGATTTCCGACAAGCACAAGATTTACGATTTGATCGGTATAACAATAGACATCTGGCAAAACAGCAATACCAATGCCACTTTCAATCGACGTTATCGGAAGAAAGGTACTTGAAAATTTATTATCCTGTTGATGCTTCATTAAAATTCCTCCCTTTTACTTATTGTTTAACCGAAAGGAAAAATTATTACAGCACAGCTATTTAGTTCACTAACATATCTATTATATTATATTATAAAGAACGATTGTGTTCTTTATGTGAATTTACCCAATAAAAAAACTGCCCATATGAATGAGCAGAAGTTTAATCAAAGGTTCGCAATGTCAATTTAAGTATGTGACGATTTAATTCCTCCGATTGAATGATATTTTCGTTAAAGTTTACTTGGATTTTTCCACTTCCGGGTACTATCTTTACATTTTCTACACCATGATATTTTTTTATCCCTTTGGTTATTCTTCCGATACAACCCGTACACGCAACATCATTCAATGGTACTTCAATCACACTCATTATCTAAAGCACCCCTTTCATCCTAAAATGATTTTTTTACAAATGATTGGCCAAATTGGATACATTGCTCTTTTTCTGCAAGTGTTGGTGAGAGATCTATTTTCAATCCCTCAAGAATAACATTGGAACCTAATTCAACTAATTTTTCCGTTAAAATAGTAACAGCTCCACCATGATGCTGATAGGAAGAATCACATGATCCAAATGCAGCAGCCATTTTTCCAGTTAAATTTAATGAATCCATTTCATCGTAGAAATCGAGAAACTCATCTGGCAGCTCTCCATCCCCCCATGTATATGCACCCAACAAAATTCCATTATAGTCTAAAAGATTGCTTACATCTACTTCAAGTATATCCTTAATCTCAACAGTAGCACCAGCTTCTTGAATACCTTTCCCAATCAGATGGGCTAATTCTTCCGTATTCCCAGTCATACTTGCATACACGATTAAACAATCAGCATTCATTATATAATCACCTCTTGTTTTTCCTTCACCTTACTGGGAATCGTTCTCATTAACATTGACCTACATCAAGAATAACAAAAATTGGCACAAATCACTATAAGGTTATTTAGGAAACAGATGTGTATCCCAACACCTAAAGTTAGTAGTTTTACGCTAATTTTTGATAATATAAAGGCAAAATAACTTAGTAGAGGATGATATAAGAATGGATTGTGACCAGTGTTGCTCCCAGGAATCTTCCTGCATCAAATCTGTCCCTGTTTTTAATGGGATGAATGCGACTGATCTCCAAGCATTGCAAAAGGTAACTAGGAGCCGAAGTTTTCTTAAAGGGGCGTTTATTTTTCGAGAAGGCGAGAGTTCTGAAACACTCTTCGTCGTAAATGAAGGACTTATAAAATTGACAAAAACGTCTGCAGAAGGAAAGGAACAAATTGTTCGATTGTTGTTTCCTGGGGATTTCTTCGGACTATTTTCATTATTACGAAATGAAAAACATTATATGAATGCTGAAGCCGTTGGAAAAACAGTCATCTGTTATATTGAGAAAAGGGATTTTCTTACAACGATGGAAAATAACGCAGACATGTCCTACCGCTTTTTACTTGCGGTCAATGACAAGCTATTCGAAGCGGATGAGTCCGTTGGTCTCCTAAGTTTAATGGAAGTGGAACAGCGACTGGCACGTGCCCTCGTCCTTTTTCATGATAAGATGAATGCAAAAAACGGTACCTTTAGCCTGCCAATCACAAAAAAGGATTTAGCTAGCTTTATTGGTACAACCCCAGAATCGGTAAGTAGAAAGCTGCTCACGTTTATGTCACAAAAGCTGATTAGCGTGGATGGACGTAGGCAAATACAGATTTTAGAGTTGGACCGACTAAAACAGCTTGCAGGGTTAGATTAAAACTCATTTAGTTTAACTGCCATGAGCCGGAAATGCATCGGTTCAAGTTCATTGACAATCACATTCATTCCCAAAGATTGTAAACTGGCAATAAGTGGCTCGCCTCGGTGTGGTAAATGAATTTCAAAAATAGTACCTACTGGGGCTGCATTAATAAAATTTAAAAGTTCCCGACGTGGATGCTCACCCTTTGCAACTCTTTCCCGCACATCCATAATGACCTTTTTATCCACTATTTGATAGTTACTCATATTTCTCTCTCCTTTAAAAAGATTAATTTATTATTAGTTTATCACCCTTTCACTCTAAATATATTGATATATATCACCTTTGTTTTAGATTCTTATTGAAAATTGTTGTTAATAATGAGTTTGAATTCGTTTTTTAAAAGTTCTATTTTCGAAAGCTTTGTGAACATTACCTTAAAAGTGATATAACCTTCAATAAATGGTGGTAGAATGTACAACAATAGATTTCAATATAACGGAGTTGAAAATGATGTTTAATAAGATTACTCTTATCACATCACTGTTGTTTTTTCTACTTGGAACGAATGCCCTTGCCCAATCCCATTTGAAGGAATCTACCGCTAAAAAAAGTGAAGTTCAATCGGTAGTATTTCAGAATAACCAAACCCTTGAAACCACTACAGAACTGACTCGTGTAACAAATGAAATTGAAGCAACTAAGGGATCCGTTGATGCGGCGTTTCCTGATAAATTAGGACCTTCATTAAAAGAATTTGTTGTTCCAGGTGTTGTAGGTCTTGTTATGATCATCGGCTTTGGAGGTTACTGGCTAATTTATCGCAGGAAGCATGTTTAAGCCCTCAATCCTATTTAAAGAGTCTGATATTACGAATATGTATTTTATCTCAAATACAAGAAGAAGCGTGCATCCACGAGATTCATGCTTCTTTTTTGTTTACTTTTCCATTAGATACCAAATTTCTGCAGTCTTTTATAAAAAGTACTTCTTGGTATCTCAATTAATTTAGCTGCAGCTGAAACATTGCCTTTTGTTTTTTGTAATGCATCAAGGATTAAATCTCTTTGTATTTTCTCACGGGTCTTCAGCTTCTTTTTAGTACCACCTAATCTTTCGTCTTCAATTGATGGTGTGAGTAGTTGACAATTCACTTTTAAGGACTCCATTATATTATTTGTCTCCTGTTCATTCAGACCATTTGAAGATAAAATAGATAATCGTTCCAAGACATTCAATAATTCTCTTATATTGCCTGGCCATTGATAGTCGGATAATCTAGTTAGAAAATCATCAGTTAAGGGGATATTCCAGTTACTTATTTCACAAAGATATCGAATGAGATGGGGAATATCTTCTTTTCTATTTCTTAATGATGGCACATCAATAGGATACACATTTAAGCGATAATATAAGTCCTGGCGGAATGACCCATTATTTATTAGTTCAAACATATTACAGTGAGTTGCTGTAATAATACGAATGTTTACAGGGATTTCCTTCTGGCCACCAATCCGGACAACTTTTCTTTCCTGCAGAACTCGTAACAGTGCCACCTGCATTGTTTCAGGGATTTCACCAATTTCATCGAGAAAAAGAGTTCCTTGGTGTGCCTGTTCAAATTTCCCTTTATATCCTTGGCGATTGGCTCCAGTAAATGCCCCCGCGACATAGCCAAAAAGTTCACTTTCGATTAAATCCTTTGGTATAGCCCCACAATTTATGGAGATATATGGTCCACTTTTACGAGAGCTATTATCATGGATAGCACGTGCGATTAACTCTTTTCCAGTTCCCGTCTCACCAGTTATAAAAACTGTTGCATTAGTTGGAGATACAAGTTCCACATTTTTTAATGTGTTTTGGAAAATTTCACTTGTTCCTTTTTCACCTTTGAACAAAAACGAGTGTGCTGGGAGGGACGCAGAAAACAATATTTTTTGCTTATAGACCACTATTTCCATTAAAAATATGTACCGTCCGATAATAGTATTATCTTCTTTTGAATAAATTGTATTTTCTGTATTAATTTGGTAACCGTTTCGTAAGAATTCATAGAGGTTCATACCGATTGAGTGGGAGAATTTCTCGCGTACTGATTTACTTGCGAAAATAATTGTTTGTGCTAAATCACAGATGATAAAGGGGCAATTACGATGTATTTCTGACAATTCAATGGCATGTTGAGAAAGGGCGATTCCTTGCCTAAGCTTGAGCCTGCTGATTTCTCGTTCGACTGCATATGAAATCGATGTGACCAATCCAATCATTAATGGATGGGTTTGGTCAATAGGGCAGGAAATATCAATGACTCCCAAGACATTTTTATTATCATCAAAAATAGGTGTGGCGGAACAACTCCACTGGTGTGAAGCTACGGAATAATGTTCGGCTCCATTTATGATAAGCGCTTCACCCGTTTTTAAGGATGTCCCTATCGCATTTGTACCGACCTCTTCCTCAGTCCAGCGTACACCCTCAATAAGATTAATACTCCTAGCATCCTTTAGTGTTTTTTCATTTCCACTTAAGGACAGGACATAGC
>JAIMAD010000608.1 GCA_023512145.1 Bacillus sp. (in: firmicutes)
GTTTTATGGATTATTAGGTGCCTATATTTTCCGTTTCATTGCAATTGGAGTAGGTGTTCTCCTCATCAAACTTTGGTGGGTCAAAGTATTAGGCGCAGGGTACCTTGCCTGGTTAGCGATTAAGTACTTCCTGGACAAACGAAAAGCAGCCCTAAGTGAGCATGAAGAAATTGAAGGAATGAACACCAGTGGTTTATTGATTCGCCTATTTGGAACCTTCTGGGGAACAATTGCCGCTGTTGAATTAATGGACATTGCCTTTTCTGTTGATAGCGTTTTAGCCGCATTTGGTGTTAGTGAACAAATATGGGTTTTATTAATCGGTGGTATGTTGGGTGTGTTAATGATGCGAGGGATCGCTGGCGTATTCTTAACATTAATTGACCGTGTACCAGAACTTGAAACAACAGCCTATATACTAATTCTTATCATTGCTGCAAAAATGCTTCTTGCAGTAGTCGGCGTTCATATGGGACATGTTACATTCTTTGTCATCCTAATAGTGACGTTTGCAGCTACATTTGTCATTCATAACATTAATAAGAAAAAAGAAGCCAGCAAAGAAAATCTATAACAGGTTGATTTAAAAGGGGAGCTGACGAAAGTCCGTCTCCTCTATTTTTTATTTATAAAAGAGGAGAAATTGGTATGGAACTTTTCACATATTTTTATGAGGATGAAATCGAGGAGTTTTTCTACCAAAAGCCGCAAAATTTCACTAAATATTCTAACCGCGAGCTTTTAGCTTATGGACTTGGCGCAACACTTTATATGCCAGCGACACGCCCGAATATCCATCAGGAAATCCTCTCGAAAAAACACGTTGGTTTAACATCCCTTGTCATTGACCTTGAAGATGCCGTTGGTGACATCGAAGTTCATCAGGCCGAGGCATTACTCATCGAAGAACTATTAAAATTGGACTGTGAAATGAATAAAGGATATTTGAGCTTTGCTGATTTACCACTGATGTTTATCCGAATTCGCAACCTTGAGCAATTTAAACGGGTAAGTGAACAATTAGGGGATGCCACAAGGCTGTTGACGGGCGTAGTTCTCCCTAAGTTTAGCTCAGGAAATGGTGAAGAATTATTAATGGAAGTTTGCCGGATTCATTCGGAACAACATCCATTTTATGCGATGCCAATTCTTGAGACAGCTAGGATCATTCAAAAAGAAACAAGAATGGAAGAATTAATAAACATAAAGCAACTTCTTGATCGGTACAAAGGCAACATTCTGAACGTCCGAATTGGGGCTACTGATTTTTGTGGATTGTATGGGATTCGTAGGAGTGCGGATACCACCGTTTATGATATTGCTGTATTAAGAGATTGTATTTCCGACATTATCAATGTGTTTCAAAGGTTTGATAGTGGCTATGTTGTTTCCGGCCCTGTTTGGGAATATTTTTCAGCAAAAAGCAGAATGTTAAAGCCACAGCTAAGGAAAACACCATTTCGTGATCGGTATGGAGATGAAGGGCTGAAATGGAGAGCGAAATTGATTGATGACCATATGGATGGATTGATTCAAGAAATCCTGATGGATATCGCCAATGGATTGACGGGAAAGACGATTATCCATCCATCACATATTAAAGTGGTGCAGGCCCTCAATGTTGTTTCGTATGAGGAATATATTGATGCCAGCAATATAGTAAAAGCTGCGAATGGTGAAATCGGGGTCATGAAAAGTGATTTTGCAAATAAAATGAACGAAATAAAACCTCATTATTATTGGGCCAAGAAAATTATCTTAAAATCACAGCTTTACGGGGTGTTACATGAAGAATTCACAAACATTGATCTCATCAAAAAGGAAGTATACGTTTAATATCCTGGACTTCCTAGAAACAAAGATAGAAGTCTTTGAAAATCCGTATCATTTGCCCATCAACGAGCTATTCACGATGGCAGCTAGAATTAATAAGAAGCGGTCCTTTTTGTTTGTAAGTAAAGTGCTCGGTAAACATTTGCCAATTGCTCCGAATAAAGGGCTACTGACTGCTGCCCTGTTAGCAGCAAGGTATGTAGAATCAGTTA
>JAIMAD010000609.1 GCA_023512145.1 Bacillus sp. (in: firmicutes)
TGCTTATCCTTTTCAATTTGGGTAACAAGTTCTTCGATGCCTGAAAATTTTTGCTCTTTTCGTAAATAAAGATGCCATTCAATAACTACCTCAACACCATAAATGTCTTCGTTAAAGTTAAAAATATGAACTTCAACAGATGGTTTCAATACTTCCATATTAAATGTTGGTTTAAAGCCTAGATTGCATACTCCATTATACCACTGTGTACCTATTTTCAATCTTACAGCGTAAACACCGAGTGGTGGAATAATCGACTCCTCAGTTACATCCACATTTGCAGTAGGGAAACCAATCGTCCTCCCGCGTTTATCACCATGAATGACTTCACCAGACGTTGTATAGAATCGACCTAATAGTCCTGGAAGTTCATCAGTCCTTCCTTCCTTAAGCAGGTTACGAATTCTCGTTGAGCTAACTTTTTCGCCGCCATAGGTAAACTTTGGAACGACGGAATAAGTAAATTTATCTCTTGAATGAAATGGCATTGTTTCCATTGTTCCTTTTCCCATCCGTCCATAGGTAAAATCGAACCCAGCCACAATATGTTGGACATTAAGTCCAATCAGGTATTGATCAATGAATTCTTGGGGTAAAAGGTTAGCAAATTCACTTGTGAAATGGATGATAAACAAATAATCAATACTTAACCCAGCCATAATTTGGATTTTTTCTGCTAACGGAGTTATATATTGGACATGTGTTTTATTCTTTCCTAACACAACTGATGGGTGTGGATCAAAAGTCATCACAGCACTATGTATTCCCTTTACTGACGCTTGTTCTTTTGCCTCAAGGATTACTCGTTGATGACCTCGATGGACTCCATCAAAATAGCCTAGTGCTATTGCTAACGGCGGAAATTCATAGTTAGTAGTTATATTAAGTGGAAAACTAAGTCTTATTACTTCCAAATTATACTCACCTTTTCTTTACCGTACCTTTTATTCTATATTGTTACGTAAAACTTTAACTGGTTTAAGGATGCCGGGCTTGCTAGGATGATGTGCATAAATGGCAATAGCCAGTCCGTCAATGGTCTCAGCGATAATAGGACCCTTACTATTTTCTAAGTATTCCGGCATTGTTAATGCTGCACCATTTTTCACTTTCTCTGCTACTTTATCATTAATTAATATTTTCGGCAAATGGGCAAGGGCAGTTTCTAATGGCCGTAAAACAGTTGAAATTGTCCCCGCTTCCATTAATTTTTCAACTTCTTCAAACGTGAGGCAATCCTCTAATTTATAAGTTGCCGATTGAACTCTTATAAGGCTCGACATGTGTGCGGGGTAGCCCAGACCCTCACCAATCATCACCGCTAAGGTTCTAATATATGTTCCTTTACTGCAACTGACTCTGAAACGGAAGCTAATCGTTTCACCTACATATTCATTTCTTTCGTCGAGAAGCTCGATTGAATAAATCGTTACCTTCTTAGTTGGACGGACCACTTCGAGCCCTTTACGAGCATACTCATAAAGGCGAACTCCACCCACTTTTACAGCCGAATACATCGGAGGAGTTTGCTCGATTTCACCAGTAAATGTTTCAAGAACCTTCAGGATTTCTTCCCTTTGGAAGGTTTTTGTATCAGTATTTTTTTTCACTATTTCACCTGTAGCATCTTCTGTAGTTGTCGAATACCCGATGGTTACTTCTCCTTCATATATCTTCCCTGCATCGGTTATATACTCAGCAACCTTTGTTGCTTTACCAATACAAATGGGAAGTACTCCAGTCACATCTGGATCGAGTGTTCCTGTATGTCCGACCTTTTTCGTTTTTAAAATTTTTCTTAATTTATATATACAGTCATGCGAGGTTAGCCCTGCAGGCTTAAATAATGGTAAAATACCTTCCACCTTAATCGCTCCAATCCTTATCATCTCGAAAAAAATGGATAGACAAATGTCTATCCAACTACCTCACTTCATTATGAGGTTTAAAAATGAATCATGTATGGAAAAGTAGCTTGGTTTAATCTTCGTTTGTTTTATGTTATTAATTCTTTTGCAACGGTGTTTGATAA
>JAIMAD010000610.1 GCA_023512145.1 Bacillus sp. (in: firmicutes)
CACGCCGCCAGCGTTCGTCCTGAGCCAGGATCAAACTCTCCAAGAAAGTTGATTGCTCATTTTTTACGTTGGCATAGTTTCACTTTCTTACGAAAGATCCACTACAAAAATTTGTTCTTGTTGACGTTTTTGTTTGTTTAGTTTTCAAAGAACAAAAAAATACACAATCTACTAATCTATCGATCAGCGACATAAATTATCTTAACATAATACTTTTTCGGTTTCAACTACATTCGTTATGTCTTTCATGTGATTCTTATAATTAAGCCATTTCGTTGTAGCGACAATTAATATCATACTATTCTATGCATCATTAGTCAACCAATACATTTATTATTTTTTAACTATATTCTTTTCATCTTCTTCTATTACAATAATAATCCCCACATTCTTCTGCCCTTTCGTCACAAATTCTTCTCTGGTCAATTGCTTCTTTTGCTAATAAACTACATTATGAACATATTAATATTCTACTAAAGGAAAGAAATTTAATGAGGTGCAGAAAAATGAAACGGACATATGTTCAGATCATAGCAATAACCATTTTCACCTTATTTATGGCCTATGCCTTAAATACATTTTTAATTCCCCACAGTGTTCTTACCGGAGGGATTGCCGGAATTGCCATTATCATAAATAATTATATTCCTATTAATAGTGGATGGATTATCCTTATTATTAATATTCCTTTATTGATTCTAGGATATTTTCATTTGGGTAAAAAGTTTATGTTTTTGACTATTTATTCGGTACTAGTATTGTCAGTTTCCATGAGGTTGATTCCTATTCAAGCGTTTAACGATGATATTTTATTATCAAGTGTTTTTGGCGGTGTTATCTATGGAACGTGCATCGGAGCCAATATCCGTTTTGGTGGTTCTGCCGGTGGTGTAGATATTTTAAGTCTAATTTTGGCAAAAAAGAAGGATGTGTCAGTCGGTTATACCATAACTTGTATGAATTTTGGGATTGTATTAATTTCTGCTCTCGTATTTGGCCCGGATACAACCCTGTACACCCTGTTTGCTATTTTTGCATCGGGGAAGGCTGTTGACACAGTACACACCAATCATACGAAACTTACTGTCACTATTGTTACGGAAAAATGGAAAGAATTAAGTGAAGCGTTAATCCAATTACATCCTCGCGGGATCACGATGACAAATGCTGAAGGCGTTTATTCGCATAATAAAAAGAAAGTGTTAACCACTGTCATTACGAAATATGAGCTTACAGAAACAAAAGAAGCCATTCAAAAAAATGCTCCTGATGCATTTGTACACATTACAAAGGCCATTGAGGTTATTGGGAAATTCAAAAGAGATTAAAATTAGGGTTTAAAAAAGATTAATAGGGAAAAATACATTAGTAGCTCGTTCTTAACAAAAAGAGGAGGTGCTAGTGGAGAGTGACTATGAACCTGAAGAAAAAGGAAATGGAAAACGGTATGGATAATTCGCGTGATAAGGAACAATTGGATTATTCGAGAATGTACGAGAAAACACCTGAATTCAATGTGATTGGGACCGCCCTAAATGATGTGTAATTCTCAGAAAAAACCCTTTACAATAAGAGAATCTTCTCTTATTGTAAAGGGTTTTTTCTATACCTTTTATTGTAAAAAACTAATGGAGCTCAAGTATTACTGGGCAATGATCACTACCCTTTACATCACAATGAATACCGGCCGTTTTTAGTCGCTCTTGTAATGCACAAGAAACGATAAAGTAATCAATGCGCCAGCCAATATTCCGTTCGCGAACCTTGCTCATATACGACCACCATGTGTAGGCACCTTCTTGACTAGGATAAAAGTGGCGATAACTATCAACAAATCCCGCCGTGAGTAATGTGGTCATTTTCCCCCGTTCTGCTTCCGTAAACCCAGAGTTGCCTACATTAGATTTTGAATTTCGCAAATCAATTTCTCGGTGAGCAACATTCAAATCCCCACAAA
>JAIMAD010000611.1 GCA_023512145.1 Bacillus sp. (in: firmicutes)
GTATAGTATTGACAATGTATAAACTTTCATACTGTTTTAATCAAGAAAACTTGGTTTGCACTCAGTCTAAAGACTTAAGCGGAAACCAAGTTTTGCTGAGAAAAGAAGGCACAGGTTGCTGAGGGCGATGTGATAGACTTTGTTCATTGCGTTAGCAGTCGTCCATCCTTCGTCTTATACTTCCATTATAATTGGTAAGATCATTGGTCGACGCTTTGTTTTTTCATAAAGGAAAGGAGCTAATGTATCTGTAATTTCATTTTTAATTTCAGACCATTGGCTTGTCTTCCGCTCCATGACCTTATTTAAATGTTTAGTGATTAGACTTTGGGCATCGTTGATTAAATCACCAGATTCCCTCATATAAACAAATCCTCGTGAAATCAGGTCAGGGCCCGAGGCAATTTTAAACTCTTTCATATTAATACTTACGACGACAACGACTAATCCTTCTTCTGAGAGGATTCTACGATCGCGTAAAACGATATTTCCAATGTCACCTACTCCGCTACCATCGATATAGACAGAACCAGAAGGAATCTTTCCGGCCAATTGTGCTGTATCCTCGGAAAGAGCTAATACATCACCATTATCCATAATAAAACAATTTTCTTCTTGTACGCCGCAATCTACTGCAAGCTTAACATGCATTCTTTGCATCCGGTATTCACCGTGGATTGGCATAAAGAATTTTGGTTTTATCAGGCGAAGCATTAATTTTTGTTCTTCTTGACCGCCGTGCCCTGAAGTATGGATATTACTAAGTTTACCGTGAATGACTTCCGCACCGGCTCTAAACAGCATATTTATCGTTCTGTTAACACTTATCGTGTTCCCCGGAATAGGTGATGAAGAAAATACAACCGTATCTCCAGGTATGATATGAATTTGTCTGTGTGTGCCATTCGCAATTCTTGAAAGCGCGGCCATCGCTTCGCCCTGACTTCCGGTACAAAGAATTGTGACTTTGTTAGCCGGCAAGCGATTAATTTGATTTGATTCAATAAATGTTTCTTTAGGTGCATTAATATATCCTAATTCAAGTCCAATATTGATTGCTGCTTCCATGCTCCTACCGAATACTGCAACTTTTCTACCGTATACCACTGCTGACTCAACAACTTGCTGCAACCGATGAATATTGGAAGCAAATGTCGCGAAAATGATTCGACCATCAACCTTACGGAAAATATCGTCAATACTCTCACCTACAAGTCGCTCTGACATAGTGAATTCAGGGATTTCACTGTTGGTACTATCAGAAAGTAAGCATAAGACGCCTTCTTTACCAATTTCCGCCATTTTTGTTAAGTTTGCAGGTTCACCAACAGGGGTAAAGTCAAATTTGAAATCACCTGTATGAACTACTTGACCTGGAGGAGTTTTAACCACTATTCCATAAGAATCAGGAATACTATGGGTAGTTCGGAAGAAAGTAACGGATGTTTTGCGGAATTTAATCACATCATCCTCTTTAATTTCAATCAACTTGGTATTTCTTAACAGGCCATGTTCTTCTAGTTTATTTTTAATTAAGGCTAAGGCAAGTTTCCCACCGTAAATTGGAATATTAATTTCACGTAATAAATAGGGAATTCCACCAATGTGATCTTCGTGTCCGTGTGTGACAAATAGACCTTTAATTTTTTCTTCATTTTTAACTAAATAGGTGTAATCAGGAATAACATAATCAATCCCTAATAATTCATCCTCAGGGAATTTTATACCAGCATCGATTAAAATTATTTCATCCTGGAATTGAATTGCATACGTATTTTTGCCAATTTCGCCTAAACCACCTAAGGCAAAAACTGCTGTTTGATCATTTTTAACAGATTTCATAAATTATCAATTCTCCAATACTTTAAAGTTTTCATTTTGTTGTTCGTATTCTAAAAATGCACCTTTAACTTCTTGTACTACTTCAACATTAAACCC
>JAIMAD010000612.1 GCA_023512145.1 Bacillus sp. (in: firmicutes)
CAATACGAGTGGACTTCAATTCAAATTCTTGGCTTATTTGCCAGCTTTCTTGTCTTTTTTGTTTCCTTTTTCATTGCTGAGTTAAAAGCGGCGGAACCAATATTACCACTTTGGCTTTTCAAACGGCGCCTGTTCGCCACCTCACAGATTCTCGCCTTTTTATATGGTAGTACCTTTATTATTTTAACCGTGTTTATCCCTATTTTTGTTCAAGCCGTTTACGGTGGTTCCGCCAAAAATGCTGGCTTAATTTTGACACCAATGATGCTGGGCTCTGTTGCAGGCAGCTCTGTGGGTGGGATTTTCCAAACGAAGACCTCCTATCGAAACCTCATGTTTATTTCAATTGTTTCCTATATCGTTGGCATGTACTTCCTTGGGACAATGACGGTTGATACTACTCATTTCTTATTAACCCTTTATATGATTCTCGTTGGATTCGGCGTTGGCTTTTCCTTTTCCTTATTACCGACCGCATCAATTCATAATTTGGAACCACAATATCGTGGCACGGCTAATTCCACCAATTCATTCCTTCGTTCGTTTGGGATGACCCTTGGTGTCACGATATTCGGCGCCATTCAAAGTAATATCTTTACTAATAAATTAAAGGATGCGTTCCAAGGCATGGAAGGGGCAGGAAATTTTAATGCGGGTGATCCGCGCCAAATTTTTCAACCAAGTGAACGCGCCAAAATACCTGAATTCATTTTAGATAAAATTGTTCATGCCATGTCGGATTCGATTACATACACCTTTTTGCTGGCATTGATTCCGATTACGCTTGCGGCAATTACGATCTTCTTCATGGGCAATACACGGGTAGAAGTGACGAAAAAGTCCGTGAAAGGCTAATAAATAGGAACAGCACTTAGGTAAGCGGCCCGAGTGCTTGTTTTTTATTTAAGCACACTTCCCTGCTGTATAATCCCGGTACGCTTGGCGAATTTCTTCTGCTGTGTCCATCACAAATGGTCCTCTGGCGACGATTGATTCGTGTAAGGGTTTGCCAGCATAAAGCGAAAAAGGACTCCTGCTTCAGGTGTCCTTTACCTTTGATTAAAAAATTGAATCATTTCAGAAGCAATACAGTAGTTTTTTATAAAAAAGCTTAAGCACTCGTTTAGCGACGTATTGACTGAGCGCTTGGAGTGAACACGCTAAGTTTATCTTACAAAAAACTTACTAAATGACCTACTCTCTAAACCTCAAGGTCCTTACCCTCTTCAATAATATGGAACAGCAGGTGTGCTAAATGATGAATCGGACCGTATTCATCCTCATCCTCTTCTTCTGTCTCGTCATTAATTTCAAGATCATTTAAGAAGAGTGCCATAAATTCGTAAAAGTCCTTTAGTTGGAAGGAATAGCAAGCAACCGGATCATCATTTTCGTCTTCATACTGCAACACCATATAGGAGACATCACCATCACTATTTGCCCCATCAAAAAAGACAAATAAACCAATATTTGTGTCAAGTTCAAATAATTTTCTAGTCCCGCCCTCGGAAGATTTCGTAAATTCCTCTTGACTTAGTTTTTGAATTTGCATGCTATCAACATTATCTTCTTGATGAAAACCTACCACAAATGATTTCATAATATCCTCCTTAACCCTTTTCGAAAATTATAAACACATAAATTTAGCATGCCCCTATTCATATTTGAATCATTCTTTTTTATTTACAAAACGAAAATAAATTTACAACGCTGCAACATTATTCATCACAGTTATTATCCACCTCTTCAAAATGTTCATTTAGGAGTGAATTTTCATTTGGTGCAAAGCGAACCGATAGTAAACTATTCTTAGGTTCTAGTCCATAAAGATCCTTATCAGATATATTTTCCATATCCCGGCTTTGGAATTGAAGACTATTCTCTTTTTTGCCCATTTGTATCATCCTTCATTTTTATAATTTAATCAGGTTCATTA
>JAIMAD010000613.1 GCA_023512145.1 Bacillus sp. (in: firmicutes)
GCTCTAAAGAAGGAGTCGAAAGGAATGATGGCGAATAATTCTAGTGGCTGTTTTTTCATATAAATCCACGTATTTTCTGAACGTATCAATCGAATTGAGTAATCAAGAACAAAGATTAACCAAATAATGCGGTCGAACAAAACAAATCGTTCATCTGCTGAAAAAGCAAAAAATATTGAAATAATAACAAGGATCAACATTAGAATTTCATATATAAAAAATACTTTTTTCATTTAATCGACCACCTATGTTTATAACTTTACTACATTACATTTTATTCCATTATACAGGTAAACAGCATTTTTATTTCCATAAAAAAAAGCACTGCGATTTATAATTCGCAGTACTTTTTTAGATATTATTTAATAAATGGTTTAATTTGTTATTTTTACACTCTAAAACAGAACCCATTACTCACAGGGCACTTTCTCATACTGATTAGTCTTCTTTGATCATTTCATCATATTGTTCAGAAGTCATCAGCTTATCCAATTCGCTGCTATCTGTTAGTTCAATGACAACCATCCATGCTTTTTCGTATGGTGATTCGTTTACAAATTCAGGGCTATCATTTAAATCTTCGTTAACTTCAACCACTTTACCACTGACTGGAGCATAAAGTTCAGAAACTGTCTTAACAGATTCAACACTACCAAATGGTTCGTCAACTAAGATTTCATCTCCAACTTCAGGAAGCTCAACGAAAACGATATCTCCTAATTCATGCTGTGCAAAGGCAGTAATCCCAACACGCACTTTTTCCCCTTCAACTTTTACCCACTCATGCTCTTCTGAATAACGTAAATCTTTTGGTGTGCTCATTAAAAAAAACCTCCATTTGTATTAATCTAAATTGATTATCGATCAAAAATAGATTTCAATCAGAAATGATTGAATCGTTAACTTACAACCACATTTTCTCATACTCTTCTTCCTTAAAACCAACTGTGACACTTTCTCCATTCGTCAAAATTGGCCTTTTGATTAACATGCCGTCTGAAGCAAGTATATCCAGAAGTTCATCTTCAGTAGCTACCTTCATTTTATCTTTTATCCCTAATTCACGGTATTTTAAACCGCTCGTATTAAAAAATTTCTTTAATTCTAGTCCGCTACTTTGATGAAACTCCTGCAACTGGGCACGAGTTGGGGGATGATCAACAATATGTACTTCACTATAGGAAAGATGATGTGCATCCAACCATTTCTTCGCATTTCGACATGTTCCACATTTCGGATACCAGTAAAAAGTCAGTGCCATCCGTTTCACCGCCTCACAAATCAAAATTAATCGCGCATCCTGCGTCACTTAAATATTACCATACCGTTTTTCAAAATCCTAACACAAAAGTTTATCCCATAGGACAAATTCGACTAATTTCATGATAATCCTTCCATACTTCGATAATTATTTTGCGAAAAAAATAAAGCCCCCTTCTGCATAGAAGAGGACCTTGTCGATTCACCTAGACAATATAGCGCTCAGCTTCGATTAATACATCAGCAGCTTCACGTTTTTTCGCAATCACGTTGATTGGAGTATGGCGTGTGAATTTACGAAGAGCTGACATCATCATACGAAGTGTGTCGCCATGTTCGACTGCCACTAATGTTTCTCTTGCATCCTGCTCAACTTGGTTGAATGCTTCTTGACAGAAGATTTGTGTATAAAGTAGCTTTTGTTTACTCTTCTTTAAGCCGTCTTTTGCAATAGCTTTTTCAGTCCGTAAGACCACTGATTCCATTGCATAGGCATTGGAGACGATATCAGCGATATTTGCAAAGATTTCTTGCTCGCTCTCAATGTTCTTTCCATATTTTTGAGCTGCTAATCCCGCAGATAACAAGCCAATTTTCTTAGCATTTTTAACTAAATATTTTTCTTGAGCAAGCGGCTCATCACCTGGGTCTTCAGGCATAAGC
>JAIMAD010000614.1 GCA_023512145.1 Bacillus sp. (in: firmicutes)
GGTTTCAAAATTGCTTAATCAAATCCAGAAATCCCATTTATTACTTGAACCCCTACAATAAACTAGCGTGTAATCAAACGCAATGCTGTCTGCAACTGCAAATCGTTTTTTTCTTTCTTCATTTCCTTAACAGCGGCTTCTTCAAGCTTGGTAGCGGTTTTAGTGTCAATTTTCCCTGTTGGCTCCAAGCCATAATTCTGCTGGAATCCCTTTACTGCAGTCTTCGTTTTGGCACTAAAATAACCATCTTTACGGCCCGGAGCAAATCCTAAACTAGCTAATATTTCTTGAGCATTCTTGATTTGCTCACTATTCATGTCTTGCGAGAGTGGCTTCTCAACTTGAAGTGGATGGGTCGCGAAAATTACCGGCTGTTTGATTATCACGTCTGGTTTGATTACTTTTTTGTGGATCCAATTTCCATCCGGTGTCAACCATTTAAATAATGTTAACTTAATATTGCTGCCATCCCCCATTGGTACGGCTTGTTGCACTGTACCTTTACCAAACGTCGTTTCCCCAACAAGCTGATAGTCTGCTGCCTCCTGGAGTGAACCAGCTAGAATTTCCGATGCGGATGCACTTCCTTTGTTGACAAGGACAAGAACTGGATACTCCTTTTTCTCAGTTAGTGTAGAGAAGTAACGGCGCGTTTCACCATTACGCTGCTGAATTTGGACAATCGGCTTATCCTTTGTAACAAATTCTTTTAAAATCTCATCTACACTGTCTAAAAGTCCGCCCGGGTTCCCGCGCACATCAATGATTAGCCCCTTAATTTTATCGTTTTCTAAACCCGTTAATTCTTTTTTAAAATCTGCAGCTGTATTTTCTGAGAACGATGTTAATTCAATATAGCCGACCTTTTTTCCTTTATACTTCTTAATGGAAGCATGAACTGTCTCGAGAGGAATTTCAGCACGCTTAACATCTATGGAGAGCGGGTCATTTAACCCTTTTCTAGCAATCTCTAAGTTAACCAGCGTCCCTTTTTGGCCACGGATTTTCAAGGTCGCCTTATTAAGGTCAAGCCCTTCAACACTCTTCCCATCAACCTTTAAGATCTGATCGTTCGGTTTGATGCCTGCTTTTTCAGCAGGTGAATTTTTGAAAGGTGAGACAATGACAATTTTTCCGTCCACTATGCCGACTTCGGCGCCAATTCCTTCAAATGACGATTCCAAGGTTTGTGTGAATTGTTGGGCCGTTTCCTTATCCATATAGACTGAATAAGGATCCTTTAAAACGGAAAGCATCCCTTGGATCGCCCCTTCAACCAGTTTGTCCTGATCTACCTCATCAACATATCTGCTTAAAATAAGGTCATAGGCCTGTTCCACTTTATCAAGGTCAACTGTATCCGGCATGGGACTTATTGGCTTCTCTTTTGGGGTTTGCGTTTGCCGAGTTGTGACGTTTTCTTCCTTTTTCTCAAAAAACTGTATCCCTGTGTATGTGCCCCCCACTCCTGTTAGAAGCGAACCCGTCATTAGCAAGGCAATCCAACTACGTTTCATATCGACCCTCCTTATAAAAAATACCTATGCTATCTTTTTAATAAACGGGCTGCAAATTCCTGCCCGATTAATAACTTATATGTTGAGAGTGGACGAGTTATGAATATAAAAACAAGGGCACGAGTATCACTCCCCACCCAATCATAGAAAAGGATTGGATAAAGCTCTGGACGCTCCGGTGGCAACGGTGTTCCTGTTGACAGGGACCATCTTAAACATTCGAGATTTGGTGAAAGTTTGTCGGCAACGGCAAAAGCTCGTTTTGGTCCACCTGGATTTTCTCTCCGGGGTGTCCGTCGACGAGGCCGGGGTGCAGTTTCTGGCCAAGATCGTCCAGCCTGACGGCATCATCAGCACTCACAGAGCTCCTCTGGCTGCGGCGAAAAAATCGGGCTTATACAC
>JAIMAD010000615.1 GCA_023512145.1 Bacillus sp. (in: firmicutes)
CATAAATGACAATTTGCGGATTATCCGCAGGTGCGAAGCCAATAAAGGAAACAATAAAGTTGTTTTCTAAATATCTGCCATTTTGCGCTTTTTGAGCTGTTCCTGTTTTGCCACCAACACGAAAGGAATCCACAAATGCATTTCTTCCAGTTCCTTGGGCAACCACACTCTCAAGTGCATTGCGAATTTCCTTCGAGGTTTCCTCGGAAATGACTCTCCGTTTTTCAATTGGAGAATTTCTCATCACAATTTCTTTTGTGATAGGGTCAATTAACTCTTTAGCAATAAACGGTTTGTATAATATCCCACCATTTATTGCTGCTGACACAGCAGTTACCTGTTGAATAGGCGTGACGGAAACCCCTTGCCCAAAAGCAGTTGTCGCTAATTCAACTGGACCTACTCTGTTCAAATTAAACAGGATCCCTGTCCCTTCCCCCTGCAAATCAATTCCTGTTTTCTGACCGAATCCAAAATCCGAGACATATTTAAACAGTTTTTCCTTTCCAAGCCGCTGCCCTAATTCTACGAAACCAGGGTTACAAGAGTTCTGCACAACCTCTAAAAAGGATTGTTCACCATGCCCACCCCTTTTCCAGCATTTTAACCTTGCTCCCGCCACCTGGACGAAACCTGAATCATGAAAGTGGTCTTCTTCTAGGTTAACTTTTCCTTCTTCAATTGCTGCTGCAAGGGTAATGATTTTAAAGGTCGAACCTGGCTCATAGTTTGACCAGACGGGCAGGTTCCTGTTATAAACTTCCTGCGGAACATTTTGGAAATTAGCAGGATCAAAGGTCGGACGACTTGACATCGCTAAAATTTCTCCATTATTTGGGTTCATAGCAATCGCAATGATTCCGTCTGGATTATATTTTGCCTCTGCAATATCCAGTTCTCTTTCCATAATCGTTTGTATTTTTGAATCAATTGTCAGTTTCAAATCAAGGCCGTTTATTGGATGCTCGTAATCATCAGCCATATCATTCATTCTTTCACCTTTAGCATTCGCATAAAATTTGACAGAGCCTCGTTTACCGTTTAGCTCTTTATCATAAAATTGTTCTAATCCCATCAATCCTTGGTTGTCCACTCCAGTAAAACCAAGCACATGTGAAAGATAACTTCCATATGGATAATGCCTCTTAGAATCTTCGCCGATATACACCCCTTCAAGCCCTAAGGCTCGAATTTCCTTTGCCTTTTCATGAGAGATTTTTCTTCCTTCTTTAATCCGAACAGATGATGCTTTTTTGGTAATCTCTCGATAAGCCTTTTCTTTTGTCATATTCAATACTCCAGCTAGCTTCTCAGCAGTAGTGGCTGGGTCTTTTACCTGCCTCGGGATAACATAAACCGTTGGAGTACTAATATTTGTTGCAAGTGCTACACCATTTCGATCAATAATTTCACCACGTTCCGGTTCAAAAGGGATATTTCGACTCCAGGAACCCTTTGCCCCTTCCGTCAACAAATCACCAAGAACAAATTGGACGTATCCTAGCCTGACATCAATTATGAAAAAGGTTAGAATTCCAACAAATAGAAAAATCATTAATCGTTTTCGTACAGTTACATTTGAAACACGCATAGTTTGAACGAAACCTCCTTTTTCTATCGTTCATTTATATGCTTGTACTTTTTCTCTTAGAACGCAGTAAAAGATAAGAAAGGAGTAAGCGCCCGTTCAGCGCTACGTTCGGACTGGAGCGCTCTGGGAGCGTAAGCCTTTTCGATGTTTACTTATCGAAGGGAGGTGAAAAATCCTAAACCTGATTTTTACTCGAAGAGCGAAGTACACTAGTCAGTTCAGGCTGCTTGCACCGGATTTTAGATAACTCTTTTCAGGTTATCTACACTAAATTATTTTATTATTTCTTTAACAACGAAAAATCCGCTATTTTATTTTAAAG
>JAIMAD010000616.1 GCA_023512145.1 Bacillus sp. (in: firmicutes)
TTTTTTATCTGCCACAACGAGAAGTGGGGGTCTAACTACAATCGACATCTCTTCCTTGACGATCACAACCATTCTAATCTTAATGTTTCTCATGTTTATCGGTGGTGCGTCTACAAGTACTGGAGGGGGAATTAGATTAACGACTTTTCGGGTTGTACTCGCAAAGATGCTTGCAGTTATTGGAAGTTGGTGAGATACTTACCAACCTTGGTGCGGATCGGATTATCTACCCTGAAGAAGAAGCGGGTAAAAAGGTAGCACGCCAGGAAGTAATGACTGGTGTGATTGAATACTTTGAAATTACCAAGGATGTTTCGGCTGTTGAGATGGAAGTGCCACACCAATTTCACGGTAAGTCATTAAGCAAGTTAAACTTTTCCAAAAAATACGGTTTAACGGTGTCACTCGTAGTGCGTCAAGGTCAGCCCATCCTCACACATTTTGCTGAAATCCCATTTGAAGCAGGAGATTTCTTTTTAATAATTGGTGAGAACAGCAAGATTGAAAAATTCAAAAAAAGATATTAATCAATTGAAAAACCTAGTACCTGACACCGTGGTGTCAGGTACTCATCTATCTGTTATTCCAGCTCGAAAATTGCTTCACCAATACCTAATTCTGTTTTCAGATTAATGATGATATCAGCGTTTTCGTATGCTTCATTGACGTAGATACCATCCCCTTTGGAAATAAAATCACCCATTTCCAGCTTGCCAATTCCTTTTGAGGAATCAATTTTAACGCCAACGTCTCTGGGTAGAATAATCGTTGATTTTCCAATTCCCAATTCGAAGGAGGCGTCAAAGCTATTTTTCCACTTGCCACCAAGGTCAATCGTAATATCACCAACACCAGCATCTACTTCAAGGCTACGAAGCTTTAACCCTTTCAAATCCAATTTCGTTTGTGAAGCACCTGAATTAACAATTAGATCAATAGGAATCGTCTTGTTTAGGTTTAACTCCCATTTATTTTTTATCTTACCAGTGGTATTAACTTTTTTCGCCTGTTCTATGACTCCGATTCCTTTACCATCTTTAAGTTGATAAGATACATCCGGCATGAATTTATCAATATTATATTCAATTGTTCCTTCGACCCATTCATCTGCTCCATTTGTGACAATCATTTCTCCAGCTGCAATGGAAAGTTCAAGCTCTAATTCCTTTGCCTTATCTTTCTCTATGCTGATTTTACTGGTTTCCATAGTACCAGTTGCAATTGTTCCACAAGCGGATACAGTTAAAAGTAAGAATACTGCCAGCGCTCCCCAAACGATTCTCTTGTACATAATAAATCCTCCCCCATTTCTTAACCTTTACATCATTGTATTCCTACCAATCATGTTGCAAAAACGGCTCTGGTTTTAATTGTTTATCAGACCTTAGACGTATACCAGCTCCGCAAGTAATTACCTGATCTGTGGAATATGGAAATGAACCCGATGTATCCTTTTTTTGAATAAGGGTCAATTCAAATTAGGTATGTTTTAATTGAATGGCTATGTACCGATATCTAATAGAAAGGGAATGATGAATTATATTACCATATTCTAAGTTTAGAAAGATAAATTTTCCAATTAGTAGATTTCAATTTCATTTTACACCTTGATTTCTAGTGGTTCAATTAATGGGGAAATTTAGCTGATGATCGTATGTGTGATCGATTCCAGTGCGAGAGGGGTCAAGTTATTATTCAAACGAAATTCAGCATTTGAAAGGGCTTTTCCTTTTTTAGAGGACTAATATAAGCAGTATAAATAAACCGTTCTTGTTCAAAAAAAATAGCCATTAATATAGGACAAACCTATATTAATGGCTTTCAATAATAAATCGACAATTAAAGAACCGAGTTTGCTTCACTAGAGTTCAATAAATGTAAAAGATGTCGAACTGCAAAGGCAAAACC
>JAIMAD010000617.1 GCA_023512145.1 Bacillus sp. (in: firmicutes)
CAACTAAAATGATAACTCTCCGCAGGTGATTCACTTCACTAAATACACTTGACCGTGGAGTGAGCATGATTGTTTTCACACCTGAATAGGGTGACTGCTGATAGACCATCATATATTCTGTTCCATCAATTGGAATATTTGTATAGTTTTTAACCATGATGTTTTCAATCTCTGATAAAAAGGAAGATTCAATAATTTTATCTTCCTTATTTGGGTAAATAAACTTGTTATTCTTATCCAAAATAAAAATATGACTAGTCGCATTTGAATGACTTACAATTTCTTCTATTAATTCCTGCTTTAAATCGATTTTAATAACACCAAGCGATTCATAGGTTGCTGGATCTCGTATGAGCCTTGCTACAGAAAATACAGAAGTATCTTTATTTAAATAATAATTTGGTTTATGTAATGGCAGCAGCACCCACTCCCCATCTGCCTCCTTTATCTTTTTGATCCAGTCATTATCTGTTTCGAATACTTTAAGCATGACAGTATTTGAATCTAAATTACTAAATATCGTACCGTCATTTGCCATTAGATGAATTCCTCTAATTTCGTTTCGCATATGGATGAGACTTGAAATATATCTCCCCATTGGGACTCTTTCAGCTGCAGGAGGAAACGATGTATCCTCACTAGGTGTTTGATGTGACTTTAATATATCCAATACCTCTCGGTCATAAAATGGTGACAATGAAATAATTTGCATTTCCTTTAAATACCGATTTAAATGCTGATTAATTTGATCAGCCAATTGAATCTGATATTCTTCCGTTCTGTCCTGACTTGATTTCGCAAATTGATAATAAGTAATACTTCCGAGAATAGAAGCTGTAAGTAGAATAAGAAGAGAAAAAACCAGAATTAATTTAACTCGGTATGGGAGGGAAAGTAGATATTTTTTGATGGTTTCATAAAATTTCCTCATATTAATGCAATTCCCCTTAGTTAGTGTGTTAACTATAGAATTCTATATTTTTCTCAGAAACTATTTTCTTAATTTTCTAAATAAATTTTATGATTGCTTTCATATTTATACTTACAAACAACAAAATAGAAGTTTACATAATAATATAAAGACCGACCGGACGGTTCTGGTGGGCACATTATCACCAATAAAAACCGTCAGAACCGACCCCAAGGTAGGACGTACGGTAAAGGGAGAAGCGCAAATTTCTCTTCCTCGAGAAATGTAGATTGCCTACTTCCACTCTTTTTTTGAAATTCCTTTTGATTAAATTCAGTCAATTTTTCGAGGATAGCTTTGTTTAAATCAGACACAGTGAAAAACTGCTCGTTCCGCAAAGAAGCGGTGATCCAGGTTGAGATAATCCCAACCGTTCCTTCTACACTTGGCTTACCCTTAGGATGACGAAAAAGGGCGGGCATGATGACCGTGTGATAATGTTCGGCCATTTCCTGGTAAGTTCGGTTAATTATTGGATCCGTGGAGGATACTTTCACAACACCCGTCTTTAAATTATCGGGAACAATCATGCGTGTTATCCCACCAAAATGTTGAAAGGCTCGAATGTATGCTGAAATTCAATATTTTGTTGATACCGATATAAATGCCTGTACATAAGCGTATTGGCTACATGGTAACGTAGCCACAAAGATATATGCTGGAATTATTTCTCCTGTGATTTGGTCTCTAATAAACATAGTTTGGCCTGCCCAGTGTCGACCTCCATAATTTCTCCTGGCTTCCGCTTGATACGCATGGTGGCTTTAGAGACAGTAGCGTACAGATTGTAGAACCGGCAAGATTGACTATAGCTATAGGGAACTTCCTGACGATGCCTATAGTCAACGACATACTCATGCCATAACACCGACAAGGATCCCCACTCCCATCTCTAAATGAAT
>JAIMAD010000061.1 GCA_023512145.1 Bacillus sp. (in: firmicutes)
CTGTAAAGTACATGGGTGAAAACTCAGGTAAGAAGGGAAAATGAAATTCTAAATTGACTAGTTTTAAGCATAAAAAGAGAAACAGCAATGCGATAATCAGTAAAGGAAGTCGAATAAATGATACTAACCATGCATTTTTCAAGGAAATGGGCACCTCCTTCATTTGGTTATTGAATTACCTTAATATTAATACAGAATTGAAGCTTGGGTATGAAAAAGTGCCTAAATGCAACTTAATTCTTTAATTATAATGATTTTTCCCTCATTAAATTTTCTTTTATGTCCTCTCCTACTCGACCATGACCAAGAGGAAAAGAGAGCAATCAAGAAAAAAGGTGTTGTTTTGGTATAGGCTTGAGATTATTACCAATTAGATAATTATATTTCCATGGGTTAGCACTATGATAGAATAATAGATAATATCTATTTATTTTTACTAACGATTACACAAAGGCAGAATATATGTGTATAAGAATGCAAACAGTTTTAAGCTGTTTTATAGTGCTACATTGAATTTTTATAAAGAAATATACATAGGAAATCAGGTGAGAGAAATGACTGTTCACTACAGAATCAAGAAAGTATCCGATTTAGTGGAAGGGGATATCGTTCTTCATCCCGTGTTTCGTAATGATGGATTATTATTTATTAAAAAGTATAAAAGGTTAACCAGGTCAGTAATTACTCATATTAGGATGCAGTTCCCAAAAGACTTATCGTTTTTGGTCATTGAATCAGAAGAACAACTGGTAATGTTTATTTCCAATGAAGAGGAACAAACTTCATCCTTTCAAGAGATTATTAGGCAAATAGCTTTAACACATCAGCAGCAAATAAATATTCCTATTTCATTGGATGAATATATTGATAAGACAACACAAAAAACTGATGGTCAGCAAAAAAAGATTAAAGGGAAAGATAATCTAAAAATGGATTTTTTGAAAGCTTTAGATTCCAATGCTTATTCTCCAATTTGGGATCAGCTAGAAACCATCCTTGATTCACCAAGAGTATTAAATCGAGCTAATAAGATTAATAAGAAACTTAAGCATTTAATTTCAATCGACAATACTCTTATAGACTTATACAAGAAAGTAAGTCAATATCACGATGTTTTATTAGTTCATAGTTTAAATTCAACATTTATCGCCTTTATGCTTGGCTTGACAATGGAGTTTTCAGACGAAGAAATAATTGATTTAACATTGGCTTCTTTGTTCGCTGATATTGGATTCACTGAAATAGAAAAGGGGAAGTTTATTGGCTATTTAGATCAAGGGAAAGAAAGAATTAACGAAGAATTGACTAAGGAACATATAAAAAAATCGATCGAAATTTTGGCCACTTCGCCATATTGCAGAAAAAAATCTGTTATCTATGGGGTATATGACCACCACGAACAATATAATGGAAAGGGTCTACCTCTTCAGAAACAAGGAAATGCTATTCATTTGTTTGGTCGGATTATTGCCATTGCGCAATACTATGATGAGATGGTGGGAGGATACCTCCAAGAAAAGAGTCAATTGACCATCGATGCTTTAAATGAGTTATGGATGGAAAGAGGAAAAAAAGTAGATCCGAATATTTTAAGGATTTTTATTGATAAAGCTAACATTTATAAGGTGGGCTTAGACATACAAGTTTCAAACAATCAACACGGGGAAATTAGTGGATTTAGGGATTATATCGAAAAGCCATTTTCACCCTTTGTTAAACTAAAGAATGGCGAGATTTTTGAGGTGCGTTAAGAATGTGTAAAATCGAATGTACAAAATTCAAAAAAGAAATAAATCTACCGCTTCAATAATTTTCCATTATAAAATACCGACTTATCTCTTTATTTTTTGATAAGTCGGTATTTTTTTATTTACTTTTTTGGTCAGAAAAAGAGAATATAATATCTTCTAAGCTTGGGATTGATATAATTTGTTAAGATCGATTTCACTCATACGCTAATACGATCTTTCCTTGTTCGTTCTCAAAGCATTTAGGCACGTTAATCACCCGTTGATTTAAACTCCCTTTATAGTCCAAGGATAAATCTCGTTTGGTTAGGTCAAACTTTCCATCAACGACTACATCTACGTGGTTGAGCAATGCCATATGGTCTGGAGATTGAAGTAATTCCTCATATAGATAGCCTGTATAGCACCAAATATTCTTTCCTTCTCTTTTCAATCTTTGCGCAAGGGGGGCTATTTCTCTTGATTGAAGAAAAGGTTCTCCACCACTAAAAGTCACATTGGCAAGTTCATTTTTCATAATTTCTTTAAAAACAGCTTCTTCTGTCCATTCTAATCCGTTCTCACGGTTCCATGACTGGGAATTATGGCAGCCTTGGCAGAAGTGTGGACACCCGGAAAAGAAAATAACGGTTCTTAATCCTTTCCCATCAACAATTGAATCGTGAAGAATATCTAAAACTCTCATTTTTTATTCTCCAGTAAATCAGCTGTATTCTTATACTGCTTGGATTTTATATGATGTTTTACTCGGTCATGTTCC
Organism: Bacillus sp. (in: firmicutes); assembly: GCA_023512145.1. Taxonomy (GTDB): domain Bacteria; phylum Bacillota; class Bacilli; order Bacillales; family Cytobacillaceae; genus Neobacillus. The sequence continues at coordinate 2,509 of JAIMAD010000061.1, forward strand.
TCACTTTGTTTACTTGAATTCCATCTATTTAATGAGCCGACGAGGTATCCGGTAATTCTTCGAATACGCTCAATTTCAAATTCATCTTTATTTCCGCATTTTGGACATTCGTTGTTGATAATCCCCTGATACCCACATTGCAAACATCCGTCAACAGGATGATTAATACTCCCATAACCAATCCCATTTTCTTTCATCGCCCGAACTATTGTATCCAATGCATCAATATTACGGCATGCATCCCCATCCACCTCAATATAAGTTATATGTCCGGCATTGGTTAAAGTGTGAAAAGGGGCTTCTATTTTAATTTTTTCAATTGCGGTAATAGGATAATAGACAGGTACATGAAAGCTATTGGTGAAATATTCGCGATCGGTTACACCTTTAATGATTCCATGCTTTTTTCTTGTCAGACGGAGGGCCTTTCCTGCCAAGGATTCGGCAGGAGTTGCCAACAAGGAATAATTCAACCCATAATCTGCGGTAGCTTTATCCATCCGTAAGCGTAAAAAGTTGATAATCTCATAGCCAAAAGTTAAAGCTTCTTCACTCTCACCATGATGATGCCCTGTTAATTGTACAAGAGCCTCAGCTAACCCAACAAAGCCGACAGAAAGTGTCCCTTGTTTTAACATTTCTTTTACTGATTCGTGAGGTCCTAATTCTTCGCTATTCGACCAGACACCCTGCCCATATAAAAACTTAAAATGAGCTGTCGTTTTTTCTGATTGATATAGATAACGTTCATACAATTGCTTAATGCAGATAGTTGTATAGTGTTCAAGGTTTGTCCAAAAATCACTAATTGATTTTGACTCTATAGCTAGTAACGGAAGATTAATAGTAGAAAAAGAGAGATTTCCTCGTCCGACTGGTGTTTCCTTTCCATTTACATTTCCAATAATTCTGGTTCTACAACCCATGGTCGCAATTTCACTTTCCGGTGTCCCATCATAATAGTGAAGGTTAAATGGTGCATCAATAAACACATAGTTTGGGAATAGTCGCTTAGCAGTCGTTTCTAATGAAAGGCGGTATAAGTCATAATTCGGATCATTTTCATTAAAATTAATGCCCTCTTTGATTTTAAAAACGATAATGGGGAATATTGGGGTTTCACCATTCCCTAAGCCTTTTTGTGTTGCAAGGAGAAGATTTTTAGTAATCAGCCTTCCTTCTTTCGATATGTCAGTTCCTAAATTTATTGAAAGAAAGGGTGTTTGTCCGCCACCGCGGCTGTGCATGGAGTTACTATTATGAATAAAAGCTTCACATGCTTGATACACGGCCTTTTCCGTTAAATCCCAGGCTCGTTCTTCTGCGTAGTCCTGAGTAGAATTACTATCTAGTTCTTTAACTAAAGTTAATTTCCGTTCAAAGGTTTTGCGTACATATGGAGCAAGATCGTAATCAAAGCATGGAAGGGATTGTCCACCATGTTGCATATTTTGATTAGCCTGGACAATGATATTAGTTAATGACATAGCACTATTGATGCTTTTTGGCTCTCTCATCTGTCCATGACCAGTATTAAAACCATCTTTTAATAGTTTTGCTAGAGGAATTTGTGAACAAGTTGTTGTTCCACTTGCATAAAAATCTAAATCATGAATATGGATATAGCCATCTAAGTAAGCTTTTTTTACATCTGTTGATAATAAATGTTCGATTGTAAAATACTTTGCAGATGCAGATGCAAATAAACCCATCATGCCCATTGGTGATAGTCCATCAATATTTGCATTTTCTTGTACTAAATCTTGATTACTGCTTTCTACTATTTCTTTAAATTGCTCAACTAGTTCTCTCATATGTCACTACCATTTCTGTCTTATATTTAAATAAAATGTTTTTCCTCACACATAGCAGGCAACTCAGCATTTAATCGCTTAATTTGTTAAAGGGTATTCACAAAAAATTCTCCTTTTTCCCATAAAAAAAATCCACACGGGTTATGAGTGGATGAAACGATAACGTCAAAGGGAATCATCTTAACTAATAGAATAAGAGAATTCTCCACAAAGCCACCGTTTCATCTTCTCAATCCCCGAAGAAGTTGAAACATAGATTAATAAGATAGGTCTCCTGACTCATGCTTCATCCTACTTTAAACCCTTCCCGTATAAGCACCTGAACCTTCAAGTCGTCTTATCCAGTGGTTTATTTATTTCGTCAGCATATACAGTTGCGGGGGCAGTTTCGGTTTTCAACCGAATTCCCTATTAAGCGAAAAATCGCATCTTATTAAAAGGTATATACTATATATAGATAAAAAACAACAAAAAATTATCAACATGTAGTATTTCATAAAGATAATAGTAAATGATTTCTTTTTATTTTACAAGTGTTAATTTATTAGGTATATGCAGGACTACATGATTAAACAAATCTATTTTACAACTACCTAGTAAGAAAATGAGCGGGATGCAATACAAATAATTAAAGATAGTTAAGAAACATTTAAGGATAAAGTACTTGTTGGTGCAAAGAACAGAATTAGTTGCTGTTTCAGGAAAAAGGTGCTTTTATTTCAGGTTCTGACTATATTTTTAATCCTAGCTTTGATATCATGTATCCATTAATGTAGTCGGTGAAGATTGTGAAGATGCGTTAGCAGAGGTTGTTCACTATTTAAGTTAAATGGTTAAATAAGTATTGAGGTGAATGTGATGAACGACCAAGCAGATTTATTGAAAAAGGCAGCAGGGGAAAAAGTAATTGAATACATTCAGGATGGTATGGTTTTAGGTTTAGGATCAGGGTCTACCGTTTACTGGACATTAAAAAAACTTGGGGAATTAGTCGAACAAGGACTAAACGTCAAAGGGATTCCCTCTTCAAAACGGACCGAGGGTTTGGCCGTGGAATTCAAGATTCCTCTAACCGATTTTTCCAAAGTTCAAAGTCTAGATTTAGCCTTTGATGGTGCAGATGAAATCGATCCTTATTTCAATCTAACAAAAGGCGGCGGTGGATCTCTTGTACGTGAAAAGATAGTTGATGCCCAAGCGAAGAAACTGATCATCGTTGCTGATCAATCGAAAATGGTTTCCCAGTTAGGTAAATTTCCATTACCAGTGGAAATCCTTCAATTCGGATGGGAAGTTACCGCCCAAAAAATCGCAGACCTTGGAGCCAAGCCGGTATTAAGGGAAAGAGAGGGTAGAGTATTCATCTCCAACAATGGAAACTATATTCTAGATTGCCATTTCAACATAATTCCAAATCCTGAAAGACTGCACCAAGAATTAAAGCTGTTATTAGGCGTTGTAGAAACGGGCCTATTTATTGGAATGACAGATACGGTCATCATCGGTGGGACTGATGGAGTGAAGGTTCTTGATAGGCCTACACACATACAGTGAATAATGAAGAAATGAAGGCCGGGCTTAATTTAATTTGGGGTCGGTTTTTTTGAATTAAAAAAGAATTACTTTCTATTGGATCATTATCCGATATGTGTATTCACAAATATTAATTTATGAAGAGATATGCTAAAGATTCAATTGGGAATTAAAAGTCTGAGTTTCGAGGAATTATGGATGGTATTTTACAACCTATGAACCTTTTTGATATAATGGGAATGAATCAAAGGAACATTTGTTCTTTTAAAGGGTATGAATATAATTTTTAGGCTTATAGAATACAAATGCATAACGAACATGAGTAGTTTGATTACATCGATACTAAAAATTATAGATATAGATATCGAAGGAAATTTTAAAAAAAGGTAGGTGTTTAGCTGATGAAAAATAGTGTACTGCGTTTGTATGGTTATCATGTTTGGGCTAATAAACGAGTCTTTACCCATTTAAAAGAATTGCCTAATGAAGTATATCGCCAGGAAGTAAAAAGTGTATTTTCGAGTTTAGAACAAGTCGTTGCCCATCTTTTTCAAACGGATGTTGTTTGGTTAGGTGCTATGTCGGACAAAGGCTTTGAAGAAATTCTGCAAGAGGTTGGACAGTATTCTGGGGCGATGAAAAATTATCAGCTTGATGAAATGGAAAGAGAGTACTTAAAATTTTCGCAGCAATATATCGATTTTCTTAGTAGTCAAGAGAATTTAGATGCCAATCAAACACTTAATCATCCGAAGTTTGGTAAATTGGAAACTCGACTTTCAGAATTAGTACAACATGTCGTGAATCACGGCACATACCATAGAGGGAATATTACAGCAATGCTGCGTCAATTAGGTTATCCAGGTCCATCGACTGATTTTATTTTTTACTTGTATGAAAAACAAGGAGAATAATATTGGGCGTTAAATAATATTTCAAGTTTAATACTGATTATTGACCAAGCTGTTCACGAGCTGAGCCTAGATAAAATATATAAAGAGACAAGAAAAGAACACGGCTACAAAGAAATTTGTAATTGGGTTCTTTTTTTCGAGTAGAGATACCACACTTCTATTATCCAATAAAGTGGAGACTACCACCCGCCTTATTAGATAATTTCTTCAATGGAGTTTGTCACAATGATTGTCCGTGGTTTATCATCGGCCGTGTATTTGATTGCGCCATGGCCTCCAAGATAAAAATTAATTTCGCTATGATCTTCAGCAAATTTGTCAAGACGTCTTAACAACTGTGGATCTGTTTCAAACAGAACGGTTGTTGTTGCGGACAAGAGGAAGGATTAGGTTTTCTAGATTACATTGGACTAGCAACGTGGATTGTCGGTTTTTTCTTTGAAGTGGTAGGAGATCATCAGTTGAAGAAATTCACAAACAAACCAGAAAACAAAGGGAAATTGATGAAATATGGACTATGGAAATATACACGTCACCCAAATTATTTCGGCGAAGCGACTATGTGGTGGGGAATTTTCTTAATTGCACTCTCTTCTCCAAATGGATGGGTAGCCATCATCAGTCCAATGATCATTACATTACTCCTTCTGTTTGTTTCCGGTGTCCCTTTACTTGAAAAAAAGTATAAGGACCATCCGGAGTTTAAGGCCTATGCCAATCGCACTAGCAAATTTATCCCGATGCCACAAAGAAAACACAATTGAAGTGAAGTACAATCTAGCCTCATGTGCTTCAGCAAAGACATATTAACCAATCTATGGGTAAAATAAACAAAACAAATCAGGATAACAAGTATACCTATTAAGAACCCTAGATAACAATTTAAAACTAGCCTGATCAACAGCTTTCGTTTTCTTAAATACTTTTGAGACAATTATTAAGGCAATCATAGAACATAGCATATTGTTGAAAAGTCAAAAGAGCTGTGCAATCCGAAATTAAGGGCTCTGTATGTTAAAATAAGTATAATGCTTGCAAATGGAGTAGGATTAAATAAAAAAGGGAGCAAAAACGATGACAAAACAATTTTGGATTAATTTGCCGGTTAAAGACATAAATAAGTCAAAAGAGTTTTTTAGCCAACTTGGATTTTCTGTCAATGGCAATAGCGATCAAGTGCAAGTTAGTATCGGAGATAAAAATGCTGCCGTGATGCTTTTTCCAGAGTCCACTTTCAAGAATTTTACTAGACATGCAATTTGTGATACAGAGCAAGCTACTGAAGTGTTGTTTTCTTTTGATGCAGAGAGCAGAACAGAAGTAGATGAAATGGCCAAAAGGGCAGTAAAGGCTGGCGGTACTCTCTTTGGTGAACCGGCAGAGAACCAAGGATGGATGTACGGGTGCGGTTTTGCTGATTTGGACGGTCATCGCTGGAATGTCTTGTATATGGATATGAGTAAGATACCGAGGGAATAAGAAAGAGATAGTTTTCTTGACATAAATAAACGGTTTGGCTCTATACTGCATAATGGTATAGGGTTTTGTTTTGAGTTATTTTTGATTAGATACAAAATTTGTTTAATTTTTGACACATTGATTTATATGTTTTTATGCTATTGTTAATTTACCATATCTAATTAAACGAATAAAATCCTTGGAGGGATATTAATGAGCTGCGGTTGTACAACGAATTTAAAAGATGGGAAAGACATCGTTGATCATGTTCAAAGCAAAGGCAAAGAAAACTTTGCACCAACAGTGGCGCACGCGATTAGCTGTGAGTGTGGAGAAACCTTTACATTAGAAACGGTTATTATGAACTGCCCAAAATGTGAAATGACTTATGCGGTGACACCTTGTGGGTCAGATGATAAATCCAATATTAAGCTTGCTGGCATAAAATACGCATAACAACTTAATTGTTTTCCAGATTGTCATATCCATCATGATTTTTACCCAATTGAATTAAGATGATTAGGTTGCTGCTGCAACCTTTTTTTTGAGCAAACGACGTCGTTTGTTGTATAGCAAATGTTAAAGTGAATTTTTTATTACAATCTTAAATAATCATTTTTTCTTACCGTTCTAAAATGGTAAGGTAGGGGAATGGGAAGAATCTTCCGTGAAGTAAAATTTTTTAAACTATTAGCCAACTTCCTAACAACTAAGGGTTGGTTATTAAATAATATACTGGAGCTGGTCATTGAAATGGAGAAAAAGAAAGTTGTTATTATTGGTGGAGGAATAACTGGTTTGTCAGCTGCTTATTATCTTCAAAAGGAAATCAAGGAAAAAGCTTTACCCATTGACGTAAAGCTGTTTGAAGCGAGTAACCGTTTTGGCGGTATTATAAACACAGTGAAAAAAGACGGCTTTACTATTGAAAGAGGGCCCGATTCCATTCTTGCACGGAAAGCGAGTGCACTTAAATTAATAAAAGAAGTAGGACTTGAAGATCAGGTAGTCGCGAATACAGCAGGAAAATCATATATTTATGCAAGAGGGAAAATACATTCCATGCCTGAAGGGGCATTCATGGGTATTCCGACCCAAGTGACTCCTTTTGCACTTTCGGGTCTCTTTTCTCCTTTAGGAAAACTAAGAGCTGCTGGTGATTTTATTTTGCCAAAAGGAAAAGAAAAGGTCGATCAATCCCTTGGTGAGTTTTTTAGAAGAAGGTTGGGAGATGAAATAGTCGATAACTTAATTGATCCACTGCTTTCAGGAATTTATGCAGGGGACATCGATCGGTTAAGCTTAATGTCATTGTTCCCCATGTTTTATCATATGGAACAAAAACATCGAAGCCTTGTTCTCGGATTGAAAAAAACAATGCCGGCACCACCTAAAACAGCTAAAAAGGAACCATCTAAAAAAGGTATGTTTATCTCCTTGTCAACCGGTCTTGAATCGTTGATTGAAGAAGTTCTCAAGCGGATGGATGAGGGGACAGTTTTCAAAGGGACAGCAGTTGATAAGATTGTTAAAGAACAGAACCACTATACTATTACCTTTGCAAATGGAACGGTCGAAAAGGCTGACAGCGTTGTCATTGCAACGGAACACTTCCATGCACGAAAGATGCTTGCAGCTTATCCTTTCATGAGCGCATTTGATGATATGACGTCATTTTCAGTTGCTAACGTGGCAATGGCATTTCCCAAGTCCGCGATCAAACAGGATATCGATGGCACAGGGTTTTTAGTATCAAGAACTAGTGACTTTAGAATAACAGCCTGTACGTGGACGCATAAAAAATGGCCTGGTACGACACCAAACGATATGGCATTATTACGCTGTTATGTTGGCAAACCAAATGACCAGGATGTAGTCGATTTATCCGATGAAGAAATTATTAAAATTGCTTTAAGTGATTTAAATAAAACGATGAACATTACCGATAAACCTTTGTTTCATATTATCACAAGATGGAAAAAGGCCATGCCTCAATATAATGTCGGTCATATTGAGCGGATGAAGAACGTTAAGGAATCACTCTCTAAGGAATTGCCTGGGGTATTCCTAGCCGGAGGCTCCTATGAAGGTGTTGGTATCCCTGACTGTATTGACCAAGGAGAAACAGCAGTTAAAAAGGTACTGGAATATTTAGGGTAATAGCAGTAAAAAGGTTGAATTGTATTTAACGGAGATTTTTGTTAGTGCAAAATAGAAAAACTCAGTTCACAGTGAACTGAGTTTTTTTGTTTATTTCTTAATTTCACGTAGAACTAAAACAATCCGTTACTTTAAAAAAAATTGAGATCTTCTTTTATGATTGCGTACATAAATAAATCATCGAATTTACCACAAGTAAACTCATAATGTCTAAGCAATCCTTCTCTTCTAAAGCCTTGCTTTTCCACTAGTTTTTGTGATGGGAGATTAGCGGGTCCAATTAAAGCCTCAATTCTTTCTATCGGAAAGTGCTGATAACCATACTTAACAACGGCTTCCAATGCTTCACTAGCTATCCCTTTTCCCCAGTAATCCTTGCTTAATTCATAGCCCACTTCAGCTCGAAAATGTTTGGTAAGCATATTAAGAAAACCACAACTTCCGATAACCTTACCAGAATCTTTTAGTGTTATTCCCCATCTAATTCCTGTACCTTCATGGTATATCGATTTATACCAGTTAATTTCATCTAATACGTCTTTTACGGTTTGACAAGGGTCTAACCCCATAGGTTTCACAACCTCTTTATCGGATAGATAGTTTAACATATCAGTAGCATCCTCAAAGGTTACTTCTCTTAAGATTAATCTATTTGTTTCAATAATAGGAAATTTGTCCATTGAATCTTCCTCCTCCTACGTTTTATTCAATGAAAAGTGGAAAAGACAATAGTCTTCTTGGTTTTCAGGTGTATAGTGCAGATTGAAGAAGCCACCCTGCTGATTGTGATCGTAAATACCATAGGGCTTAACTACTTTCCCCACTGGTCTGATGTAAGTTTTAGCAAGTGCAATCGTAACAGGCGGTGTGACAGAGGCAATAAATTTCTGTTGCTCACCATGTACAGTTAGCCTAAGAGCTTCTCGCTAGTTTTCTGAAATTATTTTTATCAGTTCAATAGTTGACATCATAGTGCTCCTTTAGGGGATTTCCTGCTGCCAAAGAAAATCTGGGTAAATGGACAATTACCTGACCAGTTTATTCAGGGTATTTAGAATTCCTTCTGAATAGGAGCCGATTGATAAACGGCCGTGTCCAAGTTTGGCTTCATTTGTGGCATTTTCAAGTAAATAGCCGTGTTTGACAGCCTGCAACATGTGTAAGTCATTGCCACTATCACCAAAAGCAATTCCGTTTTGTGGGTCTACATTAAATTTTGCTAATATATAGTTGACTATTTCACCTTTTCCGGTACCAAGAGGAATAAAGTCAATATCATACGCATTTTCAGGATCTCCAGCTAATGGGTTGCATTTGTTAATAATTTTGCCAATCTTAAAGGTCTCGGTAATCTGTCTTATGTATTGAAGGTTTTTTTGGTCCTCCTTTTCATTCTTGCAAAAATAATAATAGTTATGTTTATATTTTGATACTCCCATTTGTGGTTGTTTATCAAGGGTAATATTTTTAGTAGCTAAATGAGCAATGATCTCGCTTATTTTATCGGGATGGAATTCCCCGTTCTCAAACCTTCTTATCCACTCCAGGTCGAGTTCCCCCTGTTTGTGCCTACTAAAATAGCGGATTTCTGCCCCTAAATCACTAGCAATAAAATGAGGAAGATAGTTAAATCCACCTGTTCTCATTTTTTCAATAACTGCTTCAATACTGCTCCCAGTTACCAAGCCAAAAATCAAACCAAACTTCTTACTTTTTTCAAAAATAATCTCTTCTAAAGCAAGAATATGACTCTTACGTTCATTGTCTATTCTATGGGGAAAATATGTTTCATCAAAGTCACTGAACATAATGTACTTTGGGTTTTCAACCTCTGGTAAAGTTCTAAAAAGTTCGTAATTCATAGGATTGCCTCCCTTAAAAACATGGCCTTCTAGGATTCTTTTCTGTCCAAAATTATAACATAAAATCCATATTGGACACATAATCATCTTCAGCTATTATTTTTAACCACAAAAATAGTGAAAAAATATATTATGCCCATTAGGAAAAAACGTTCATAATTTCGATAAATTTTGTTATAGCAATTTGTAAAGGAACGCGTTATAATTAATTTATGAAACACCGTCCCACAATGTGGGATGAACAAAATGATTGAATGACAAAAAATTGGAGTGTGATGAATTAAACAAAAGGCAAAATTTATTAACATATGGTGTAATCACATGAAAAGAAATGATTAAAATAAATTATGTTATATGTGATTAAGGTAAGGCTAAGGAAGATTGTTTTTCGATAGCTTAGTTGTAACCGCTTTATTTAGTAAAGCGCCATTCACAAAAAACACTAATTTATATATATGCAAAATAAAAGGAGATGTAGATTATGGAAATAAGATACTCAACACACCCTGACCATGCTAAAACATTTACAACCGAAGAAATTCGCAAACATTATTTAATTGAAGAGTTATTTGTCCCAGGTGAAATTAAGCTTGTTTATTCGATGGAAGACCGTGCGATTATAGGCGGAATCACTCCTATAGAAAAGGCTATTTCTTTAAAGGGCTATGATCAAATAAAGGCGGAATATTTCTTAGAGCGAAGAGAAGTTGGTATTTTCAATGTTGGTGGCTCTGGGAAAATATCTGTTGATGGAAAGCATTATGATATGGAAAATAAGGATTGTTTGTATGTTGGATTAGGGAAGAAAGAGTTACTTTTCACAAGTGAATCATCTGAAAATCCAGCAAAGTTTTATTTGTTCTCTGCCTCAGCTCACAAAGAGTATCCAACCCAACATGTTGCGTTTAAGGATGTTGAAGGCGCTAGATTAGGGTCCCCTGAAAACGCAAATGACAGAGTCATTCGACGAATGATTCATAATGACGGTATTCAGAGCTGTCAGGTCGTTATGGGTATGACGCAATTAAATACTGGAAGTGTATGGAATTCTATGCCCACTCATACACATGACCGCAGAATGGAAGTATATCTATACATTGATTTAGATGAAAATGCAAGAATGTTCCATATGATGGGAGAGCCAACTGAAACTCGTCATATTGTCATGAAAAACGGACAAGCTGTTATTTCTCCACCATGGTCCATTCATTGTGGCGGTGCAACAAGTAATTATACCTTTATATGGGCAATGGCAGGAGAAAATAAGACCTATACTGACATGGATCAAGTAACCATGGATCAATTGAGATAATTACGTTTCTATATAAATTTACAGGCTAGAAAAATAAAATATATTAAAAATACTATTATGAGGCGCAAACAAATGAGTTTAAGAGATTTTTCACTTGATTTTTTTAAGTTAACAGATAAAGTTGCAATTGTTACAGGAGGAAATAC
>JAIMAD010000618.1 GCA_023512145.1 Bacillus sp. (in: firmicutes)
ATATTGGACCCATCGATTTCTTTAAGAAATTAATGGATACCCCACCAGGTCCAGATCGCTTAAATGTTGTTCGGGAAGCATTCCGTATTTTATCACCCAATACTAATGCATTTTCAAGATTAAAACCTGAAGAACCTGAAGATCCAGCTGTTCAGGCACGTCATATATGGCAACAAATCCAAATTTTAAATCAAGGTATTCCAGGACTTCCTAATATTCTACCTGAAACTATACCTGCTACTTTAAGATCAGCTTTATATTTCTATTATAATCCTGATCGTTATAACGCCAATTTCAGAACTTCTATTGTTGATAATTGTAATCCAGTTCCTCCACCTCCAATTAATAATCCATCTGACCCTTCGGAGTTATTCGAAATTTACCCACTAGATAATGATCCCACCTTTGATGATGGTATGGTAGTTGAGAAATCAAATCCTAATCTATTCCCAATCTTTGATCGTCCAACTTATCTTCCATTTGGCCAACTCTATCGTCGTTGTGCTGGAGAAACACTTAATTACTTTGTTTTAGAAAAATTAATTAATAGATTCGCTGAATTGGAATGGGAAGTTCATCCAATTCCTCTACCTCCAGATTTTACTAAATACATCACATTGGCTCCATTCACAGCTGTCCCTGACAATATCTTCGTTAAACAACCCAATTACCCCAATTAATATAATTTCGTTAGATAATCCAATTAATAAAATTTTTGTTAGACAATCCAATTACCTCAATTAATATAATTATATGTGATTATTCAAATATAATTATGATTCCAAAAAGATTTGGTATAAATACCATTGAGATAATTCTTTCCAATTACAATCTTCGTTTTCTAAGATACATCCTTCTTTTAAAAAATGATGAAGTCCTCGACCTAGAGATTTCCCTTTAATTGTATGTTTATCTATTGCATAATCTGGAATACCCACTATGTTTTCTCGTTTCTTAAACATCTCAACAATTGAAGCTAAATCCTGAACAGGTTCTATGGTATAAGATACATCATTTGGCAAACGATTAGTGCAAAATAAATGAATACCATGTACATATAATAAACGTGATTTATCTTGCCATCTCCAATTAGGAGACATGCCTATGTCAATTAGTATTTGAATATACGAATGTCTGTTTGAAACTTCATCAAGAGCTTCCCAAATATACCAAATAGCTTTCTTATATTTTCCTGAAATGGGTTGATCTGTAAAATGCAAACCGGTTGCATATTTAAGAGTTTCATTAACATCTTTTCTTTTTAGAGAATCCACTAAACATTTCTTCATCTGTAGTGGAGTTCCTAACGTGTTAGATTGTAGATGTTTAAACATGTGAGTGGCCCAATCATTAACTCTACTCTTAGGACTTTGAGCAAGAAGAACAGCTGCTGTTGCAATAGCCAATGGATCTTGAGGATATTTTTGATATAACTTCCAAATACCTAAAACTACATAAGGATTAGCTGGACCAATATCTTCAACACTCATAACTAGACATCGATTCCAAATGTTAGTCCTAACAGCTGGACCTGTCCAGAACATTTCTAAAACCCATTGAATAGCTTCAATATATTTTCCTCTGCGAACAGCTTTCTGTGCAGCCGAGGAGACTTCATCTACCGTAAAATAAGAATAAGTTTTCATGTCTCCAGTAAAACCTTTTTGTGGATTTTGAAGTGTATTCCAACCAGGTGGAATTTCAGGACATATATACCGAACTATATTAGAGGAATCTACATAAGTCTCCATTTTCGTTGTATATACCAGAAATTATAATACAAAAGTATCAATTCTGTGAAATTGATACTTTTGTAATTCATGGTAAAATGGAATATTTAATTAACGAAAATAGATCTCAAGTTTTTAT
>JAIMAD010000619.1 GCA_023512145.1 Bacillus sp. (in: firmicutes)
GAGTAATATATTATTGATGATTTTCCTGAAAATTTGAAGAGAAAACGGATTAAAAAAATAAAAACGGTTATCTAATGGATCAATCTGGTACTCTTCTGCTAAGCAGCAACAAAAGTGTATTTTATCTTTACCACTATTCGTTTTCTTTAAATAACTAATTCGATTTTTAACGGCCTTTTGATAATATGCCTCATTCATTTCCACTCCTACAACCATTGCATTAAATAAATGGTGGATATAGAAGTTTAAGCGCCCCTTTCCACACCCAAAGTCAACAAAGTGGTCACTACTATGCAATCGATAATTACTAAATAATTCTTCGAGTGCACTATATGGTGTTGCCTCATAACGATGATAATGCAAAGACTTATTTATTCCCTCTTGGTCTCCACTTGTTTTTATGTTGAATAGTTTATCATAATAATATTCTTTCATTGTTTGCTCCTATTCAAAAGAGTTCATCCCCCACTAAAAGTGAGGGATTCCTTTTATGCTACCTTGATTGCTTTCCCAAATGGAACTCGCGGCAAAATAGTACCTGGTACAAGCCAAAACATTTCATAACTGACAGTATTCACCTCTTCTGAAATAAAGCCGGTTACATCTGTAATATAAAAAAGAGTATCCACTTTTTCTTCTTCTGCCCACTCAAGCACCAACGTATAAGAAGACTTCCCATGTGTATAGTATTTTATTGTATCACTTATTACTAGTGACGTATTTCTAATTTTAAAATCTGCTTGCACCAAAATCGTATCTGGCTTAACTTGTTCAAACAGTTTTAAGATGTTATTGATTAATATACGAGGGACATCATTTGTCGAAGTGTCAACAGCTAAAGCAACCTTTTTGTCTTTCCGCAGCTGAATCATTGAAAGTATTGTCTTGTGCCATCTCATGTGAACAACCCCTTTATAAACTTAAGCGAACCATATTATTTTGGGTTAATGAGACAGAGTTTATGATTGGATAATTGCGGTAAAATGGTGGCCCACAAATAGCGGTTATATTCATAACAGGGGTATAATATTTGAAGAAAAGGGGTATAATATTTGAAGAAAAGGGGCATATATTCAGGAAATTAACATAAAAAGTTGACACATTCAATGAGCCTTCCACACAATAATGTGAAAGGCTCTAATAAAGCATACACTAGTAACCATTTGTCATCCTTTGTTTATATTGTATTTGGTATGTAAAGTAGAAATCATTCCGAAAAAAGCATAATAAAAGGATTCATGGGCAATCAAGCGAAAATGGCCGACTTCATCAGTATTGAACTTCAATGAGTTCTCCAGCAGGCGATAGGTAGAATAGGCATAAAAACAAAAATACTTATAATCGAATTTGGGCATTTTTTCGTAAATTACAGCAATCTCCTCCCTATATAAATCAATATTTGCGATTGCCTCATCAATGATAACTTTCAAATCCTCTAAGCCAGCTTCAAGAATTAAATCATTTTTCTCCATCCTTATTGTAGCCATTTATTTCCCCTCCAATTTTCTTATCTTTTTATCATTAAATCATACATCTAAAAGCGCCAACATGATTTGCATCACTTGTATAGGGTTAACATGGATTTTTCCTTTTAAATCACGACAAAGACTCAGTCAAATGTAGCAGTATCTATTTTCAAATTAGTGTCTAGTGATATCTCTATACTCACATTCAGTCATCTATCAGCTTGCCACTATTAGTTTTATGGATAGAGGTTGGCCCGCGGCTTGGGGGATCAGTCAAATTTATGATATTAATATCAGAGG
>JAIMAD010000620.1 GCA_023512145.1 Bacillus sp. (in: firmicutes)
GTTGGGTTATCCCTTTCATCCGTAACGCTGCTTTTAAAGGTAAAAAAACAGGTAAACAAAACGGTTAATTAACAGGTAAAAAAAAGCTTCCTTTTTTCAGGTTCTTACTGAACTGAAATAGGGAAGCTTTTATTACTTATCTTCTTTCTGTATTTCTTTTATTGGAATTAGCTCTTCAGAAGCTTCCATATAATTTGCTACATAAAGCGTTTTTAATTGATCTTGACTTCTCTTTTCACCTACGCTTAGTTTTCGCTGTTGCTGATTTTTCATTATCCAATAGGCCAACGAATATAAGGCAATTAACGATACTCCCGCTACAAGACCTGCTCCTTGACCGGGTACTAGTGGCATACATAATAGAATCGCTACTATACTTATCAAGGTAATCCAAGAAGTATAAGGATAACCAGGCAATTGACATGGAGCCGCCGGAGAGCAGAGGTTTTGTTTGCGGAATTTAATATGAGTAGCCACAATAATTGCATAGGTAAACAGAAGTGAGAATCCACCTGAGCTGATCAAAAACATATAAATCTGTTTTGGCAGCAACATTCCTAAACCAAGCCCCATCAGCATACCCGCCCCAGAAAATAGAATCCCTCGATACGGAATGCCCCCTTTTCCTTTTATCCATTTAGGTGCATGCCCCTCCAATGCGAGGGACTGAATCATTCTCCCTAACCCAAAGGTTGCGGCAAGCATCGTAGATAAAATTGCCGTCACTAACACAATTCTAATGACATTTCCAGCCCAACCTAAGCCTTGTCTAGAAAGTGCTGCAACAAACGGGCTTACCTCTTCTGTCAAATTAGCTGTCGGGATTAAGGGTAACAACACAGCAATCGCAAAAATATATAATCCTAACAACCCAAAAATGGTATATGCTATCGCCCTTGGAACGGTTTTCTTTGGATTGTTTGTTTCAGAAGCAGCTAAACCAATCACCTCAAATCCTGCATAAGTAAACATGACGATTAACATACTTCCTGCAATTCCCCCTATCCCTTGTGGAAACAATGGCTCTGTCAAAAGTTCACCAGCTCCCAAATGGTGTGAACCAGGAAGAAATCCAACAATTAACGCGATTCCTAAAACAATAAATCCGACAATCGCTAGCAGTTTCACTACTGCAAGACCACTTTCAAGATTACTCAGACGTTCGGCACCCAATAAATTGAGAAGAGTAACTACAGTGATGATAACAGATCCTACTATTGGTAGAGATAATCCAGGAAACCACTCTCGTAAAAAAATGGATACAGCCGTGGCTTCACTTGACATGGCTAGAATAAGACCTGTCCAATAAACCCAACCAGTTACAAAACCTATCCCGGGTCCAAATGCTCTTCCAGCGAAGGTACGGAATGAACCGGGAACAGGGTCGGCAACTGTCATTTCTGATAGGGCAAAAAGAATCACATAAACTAATCCACCACCAATGATGTATGAAATTATTACTGCTGGTCCAGCTGTCCGAATAGCCACTCCTACACCGAGAAAAAATGACCCTCCAACAACAGTACCAAGTGCCATCATCGCCAGCTGCCATGCTGACATTCCCTTTTTCATCGAATTCCTCCAAGTTCATTATTTTATTAATAGTATTCATAAAAAAAGATATTTTATGAATAGGCATAAATTAGGTGAAAAAATTCTAAGAGTTTGAAATTTGTTCAAATTTTTTTACAGAATTGTGAACTCATGAACAAACTCCCCTGAATTCAAAATAAGTTTGATATAGTAGCAATGTACTTA
>JAIMAD010000621.1 GCA_023512145.1 Bacillus sp. (in: firmicutes)
CCGATGGGGTTGAAGTATCTTAAAATTGAAATTCTCCAACTAGGATCAGACTTATAAAGGTCAGATAATATCTCTTCAATCATTAGTTTTGTACGCCCATAAGGATTCGTGACCCTAAGTGGCGAATTTTCGGTAATAGGAACCCTTTCAGGAACTCCATACACAGTTGCAGATGAGCTAAACACTAATCTTTTGACATTATACTTTTTCATAACACTGCAAAGAATTAACGTACTTGTAATGTTGTTATGATAAAAACTAAGAGGAAATCTTACTGACTCTGCCACCGCTTTATGGCCGGCAAAGTGAATGACAGCTTCAATGTCATTTTCAAGAAACACTTTCTCTAAATTTCCCTCATCCAATAAATCAATATAGTGCGTTTTAAATTGTTTGTTTGTAATTTCTCTTACACGCTTCAATGACTCAGGTTTACTATTTATAAAATTATCCACAACCACAATTTCATACCCATGATTTAATAGTTCAATGCAGGTGTGACTACCAATATATCCTGCTCCTCCTGTAACCAATATTGTCAATTATCCACACCCCCCATAAGATAATTCCATTTCCTAACATCCAGCCATCAGGCAGGAAAAATCCAAAGAATATATTATTCCTACACCTTAGGTCCATTTATGCACTTTGTTTTATACTCGGAGATTTTTCGATTTTAAAACTCATTATGTTTCCGACTAAATATTTGCCAAAAGGAAATTTATTTAAAAAATATGCAACAATAATGGAGCATAATAAACTTAGAATGAATACAGAAAATGAATAGCTTAGAATATTCATAAAAGTTGGTGGCGTTAAAGGTAATAACAGATTAAAGAACAATTGGTTTAATAAAAATAGGCTAAATGAATAGTTACTAATCAACATGATGATTCTTGGTATCGTTTTAATAAACGATGAGAAATACATGATTAAGAAAATCATGCTCGTAGCAAATAACAACATATCAATTCTTTTAGAATTCTGGTCAATTAATAGGAGTTTGTTCATAACTAGGAAAATTGAGAACGAAATAGCTGGCATACAAAGGACTAATTTATTATATTTACGTAAAAGGCTGAGAACTAGTTCATAACTTTTTCCACAATAATAGCCTAGAGTAAAATAAAAAATCCATCCAAGAAAGGGCATCCAATAACCAGGATCCCATAAGTATTGTGCAAATGAATTGTCAGGTGGATCAACAAAATTAAATACACTCAAATACAACACATTTACAATGAAAGAAATTGGAAGAACAATCTTTGGAGATAATTGGCTTAAAATCTTGCTGAAGGAAATATGCAAAAGATAAAACTGAAAAATAATTAGAATAAAGTAAATGGTGGATTCTCCCAGGAAAATATTCTTACTTGTTTCAAACAATATATTTTGTACATTCCATACTTCTACCTCAAAAAAAGAATAAATCGTACTCATAAACAAGTAAGGCAACACTAAAATCTTTAATCTTTTCTTTAAGAAGCCCCTTGGGACTCCGATTGAGTATTTGTTGGCTAATAAAAATTCAGATATGAAAACAAACACAGGAACTCCAAACAGAATTGCCATATATAAAAGATATGACAGACTTTGAAGTGAAGAAGGTTCAGCGAAATGACTATAGCCATTTTTCAACGCATGGCCTACCAAGACTGCAATACATGCGATACTTCGAAGCCAAAAAACTTCGTTAATTAAGGTTTGATTTTTCATTCACATCTTCCTTATCAATCAAAAGT
>JAIMAD010000622.1 GCA_023512145.1 Bacillus sp. (in: firmicutes)
AGCCAATGAAGTACGCTATACACGCGATGGGAATTTTCACTTAAGTCCTAATGCTAATAAACCAGGAAGCTTTCATTTAGTAAACCCAAACGGTGGATTACTGCTTGATCAAAATGGCACTCCGATTGAACTTGATGACCAGAATGAAGTGAATATTGGTTCAAGTGGTCAAATTCAACTGAGAAATAAAAATGGCCAAGGTGATTCGTTTACTTCAGCACAACAGGTTGGTATTGTCGACATTCAAAATCCGCACATCATACGGAATGTCGGTGCGAATGAATTCACAATTGATCCAAACGCATTAGCTAATGGGACAAATGTAGCCACTTATGTGAAATTGATGGCACAAGGTGAAGCGCAAGTCATATCCGGTTTTTTAGAAGGATCTAATGTGGATTTGGCGAAAGAAATGACAGACTTGATGACCACACAAAGAGGTTTTCAGTTGAATTCTAGAGCGGTTTCTTATGCTGACCAGATGATGGGGATAGCAAATAATATCATGAAGTAAGATTTATTTAAGATGTAGAAAGGGCCGCTTCCCAGTGTGATACTGCTTGGTGATTGCGGTTTTTTCATTTTTTAGGGAATCTCTTTTTTAGGACCGTTCTATTAAACTTAACTAATTTTTGTTTCAGCCGATAATTATAATACAACGTTATTTACTTATGGATTGACTGAAGAGGATGAGAGTTGTCTCGTTATGATAGCAATACGCTAAAAGTAATAAAGAATGTTTGTGAGAAAGGAGTAAGACAATATGGTTATGACAACACGGTTAGCAGGACTAGCATCCGGTATCGATACTGAAAGTATGATCAATGACATGATGAAGGTAAAAAGAATCCCTTTAGATAAATTGCAACAAGCAAAAACGATAAACAGCTGGAAAACGGATGCCTATCGAGAAATAAATACCAAAATAGCAAGTTTTAGAGACGCTATGGCAGGTTTAAGACTTCAAGGAACATTTAATGCTCAAAAAGCAACATCGGGCGATACAAGGATTGATGTTTCGATGGCCGGTACGTCTACACAGGCGGATTTTTCCATATCCGAGGCAAAATTAGCTATTCCTGCTAAAACGGGTTCGCTTAGTTTTGACACAAAAATAAGTAGTGGATCCACCTTAATAGACCCTAGTAAAACGGAAACGATAACTTTTAATTTAAATGGAACAGATATTACGATACCAAATACAAGTACTTTTGATGAAATGATAGCTAAAATCAATAGTGCACAAACCAATGTTAAAGCTGCTAATGTCGGTGGCTCTCTAGTTTTTACGACAACTGAAACAGGTGTAGAAAAATCCATCACTATTACAGGCTCTAGCGCCGCTTCACAAAATTTATTACAGATTGTTGACGGTACGACCAGTATTGCAAATGGTTTTCCTACAGCTACAGGTGCCTCATATTCCGACGGGGCTGCTGCTGTATCTGGATATGCTGTCATTAATGGAACAAAAATCAATGTTTCCACTAACACTTTTACATATGAGGGTGTACAAATCAATTTAAAACAAGATATTCCAGTGGATAGCGCAGCAGTTGTCAGCATTGCTCCAGACACAGATAAGATCTTTGACAAAATAAAAACCTTTGTAGATAAATACAATGATCTAATTAAAGATTTGAATGCTAAACTTTCAGAGCCTAAAAAACGAGACTATCCACC
>JAIMAD010000623.1 GCA_023512145.1 Bacillus sp. (in: firmicutes)
TAACGTTCAAAAAGCATAATAATACCTAAAATATAAAAGGACTCTCTTGTAGAGTCTTTTTTTGTTTCTATATAAAATAATAATGACCTACTTAGTAATTGAGCAGGGCTCTGTTAATGGATTAAAGTCAAAGGTGGCATCATCATAAAACTAAAGTGTCTACTCTATAGGGTACATTTTAAACATGATGGTGCCACTTATTTGTATTATTTCATTTTTTCAATTCTTTGATAATAATGGTTTGAGAATTTGAAAATTATATTTTTTGAAGGAGTAAAAATGGTAAACTATTTAATAAATATAAAAAGTGAGGGTTAAAATGATAAAAGCGATATTTTTTGATTTAGATGATACACTGCTTTGGGATCAAAAGAGTATTAAGGAAGCATTTGTTGCAACGTGTAAAGTCGCGGAAGATCGATATGGGATTGATCCAAATGAACTAGAAGAAGCGGTTCGCAAGGCAGCTGGGAAATTGTACTCCTCCTATGAAACCTACTCGTTTACACAAATGATTGGCATCAATCCGTTTGAAGGACTATGGGGCAATTTTTTAGATGATCATGCTCAGTTTAAGAAAATGAAAGAAATCGTCCCCGCTTATCGAAAAAATACTTGGTGCATAGGTTTAAAGAAAATGGGCGTGGATGATACTGACTTTGGGTATGAATTAGCTGAACACTTTCCACAAGAACGTAAGAACCTGCCATTTGTATACGAAGATACATTTAAAACTCTTGATGCTTTAAAAGGGAATTTTCAGCTCCTTCTGCTAACAAATGGATCACCAGACCTACAAAAAACAAAACTAGCAATTACACCTAAGCTTGTCCCTTATTTTGATCAAATTGTTATTTCGGGTGATTTTGGAAGTGGGAAGCCGGACCCGTCTATTTTTGAACATGCATTGTCACTCATGTCATTAACGAAGGATGAAGTCATCATGGTCGGAGATAATCTTAAAACAGATATTCTTGGAGCGAATCGTGCTGGAATCAAAACGGTTTGGATTAACCGTCATAATAAGGTGAAGAGTGAGGTAATTCCTACTTACGAAATTCAGCATTTGGATGATCTTTTCCCAATACTAACCAAGTTAATGGAGAAGTAGCAAAGTTTAAGCTTTTGAATCGTTCATGTTAAGGACAGGAATTATTTTCATCCAGAGAAAAGAAATTCCAAATTACTTATTTGCATTACTAGATATTCTATGTTACATTTAAATAGAATTATTTTTGTATGTCATTAGGATTATTAAGTGGTAAACTTTTTGTCTTAAAGAATTGAGCAAGGATAGTAACACAATGTGTGCATAGCACACTAGGAGGCAACAACAATGGAACAAGGTAAAGTGAAATGGTTTAACGCAGAAAAAGGATTCGGTTTTATTGAACGCGAAGCAGGAGACGACGTATTCGTACATTTCTCAGCTATCCAAAGCGACGGTTTCAAATCACTTGACGAAGGTCAAGCTGTAACGTTTGAAGTAGAACAAGGTCAACGTGGACCCCAAGCTACTAACGTTCAAAAAGCATAATACTAACCAAAATATAAAAAGACTCTTTTAAAGAGTCTTTTTTGTTTATATTAAAATAAATATAATCAGTGCCAGGTACCATTCTGATATGCTCCCAATAAAGTAGACAGATGAAATAATAAAAATCTGTTTCCTAT
>JAIMAD010000624.1 GCA_023512145.1 Bacillus sp. (in: firmicutes)
CTGTTATAGCATTAATTTCTTTTATTTTACCAAACTATACTTTTCAACAGTCAGTTCGTTTTTTGGGCTTGCCCATGCTTATATTAGCCGGGATATTTGGTTTTATGGGAATTCTTATTGGTCTGATGTCTGGATTGACGCATTTAGTTAGCTTACGATCTTTTGGAGTCCCATATTTCTCACCTGTTTCACCTGCAATTCGAGAAGGATGGAAGGATGTTTTTATTCGAGCACCGTGGTGGGCCATGGAAACACGCCCTCCAGGCTTGGATATTAAAAATATTCGCCGTGCTGGTACGAATAAAAGGGCTCCCTTAAGTAAGAGCGAAGAGGGGAATACTGATGAAGAAACATAAATTCCTAAAAAATGGTATGCAGCTAGGTTCAATTTTTTTCCTGACTTGTTTTGTTCTCTTGACAGGTTGTTGGAGTAGCCATGAAGCAAGTGATCTAGCTATTCTAAATGTGATGAGCATCGATAAAAATGAGGCGGGTCAATATGAGCTTACGGCGTTAATTGCGAATTATCAAAGTTCATCATCAACTATGGGGAGCTCGCAAAACCAACAGTATCTGCCTTGGATTGAAACAGGGAAAGGCAAAAGTTTATTAGAAGCTTTAAGTAAGTTAGCATCATCTACCTCAAAAAAAATGTATTTGGGCCATGTCCAAGTGGTTGTTTTTGGGGAAAGAGCTGCAAGGGAAGGAATGGAAGAGTCGATAGATTGGCTGCGAAGAGAAGGTGGGTTTCGACCTAACATGCAATTGCTTGTTACCAAGGGCAAGGCTAGTGATATTATAAAAACGCGAACACAGTTGGATACCCCTTTAGGGACAGAAATTCAAAACTTAATTAAGATGAAGAGGCTTTCTGCTACGAATACGGTTCATAATCTTAACAATTTTTCAGAATCTCTTATGGCACGTATGGATGATGCGATCACGGGTGAAATTAGCTTTGCACGGGAAAAAGGAATTCAAGTAGTGGATGAGGTAACTGGTATAGAAAAAGCTGGAAAAGAAGAAAAACAGAAACCGAAGTCTGATGCACTTGCTATCCAAGGGACTGCTGTATTCAAAAAGGCTAATTTAAAAGGATGGCTAAACAAACAGGAGACTCGTGGTGTTCTTTGGGTGACTGGAAATCTGAAAAATGATGTAATTGTTTTCAATTGTCCAAGAAATGATAGCGGGACTATTAGTATAAAAGTTGTCAAAACTGATTCTATTTTAGCCCCGCACCTTGTTAGTGGGAAGACGGAAATAGATGTGAATATTCAGGTAGAGGGTGAAATCGGTGAAATAACCTGTCAAGGGGTAAAAAATAATTCTAAACAAATAGATGAATTGAACAGCCAGTTACAAGAAGTCGTTATGCAAGATGTATCCCTTACATTTGCCAAGGCCAAACAAGACTGGCAAACGGATATTTTTGGCTTCGGAAAGTCTATTTATCGGAAATACCCTGAAGAATGGAAAGGGATTTCTCCAAAATGGCGTGATGGTGGTTTAAGGGACTTGGTTGTCCATGTGAAAGTTTCAGCGAATATTTCTCGTTTTGGTCAAAGCAAAAACCTAAGTATTTGGAAGGAGTAGTTGTTAAAGAATGAACCTGTTCACTGC
>JAIMAD010000625.1 GCA_023512145.1 Bacillus sp. (in: firmicutes)
CGTAGATGTGTATATGTGACAGGGTTCGAATCGATCCGGATAAACTGACCTATTTTCTTGTTTATCTAGAGCATCCTTAGGTAAATATCTTGTTTTGTGTGTGAGTCATTGAAATTGATATTGCAATAATAATCTTTACATTTTGGAACGAAATGTTAATATCGTATGTCTAATAGGGGAAAGGGTGAGATTATGGAAAATGAAAAATTAATCGAAAAAGCCAAAAAAGGAGATAAAAAGGCATTCCTCAGTCTCATTGAATTAGAACAATCTAAACTTTATCAACAGCTTTTCTTTATACCAAAAATAAAGATGACGCACTTGATATTGTGCAAGAGACCATTTATAAGGCACTTAATTCGATTAACAATCTTAAAGAAACAAAGTATTTTTCCACATGGATAACCAAAATTCTTATTAATACGTCTTTGGATCTTTTAAAGAAGAAAAATAAAGTAGTAATGATGGATTCTGTATTAGTTGAAAATGTTCCTGATAAAGAGTTTGAAATCGATGATTAAATCGCCATTTATCACGCTATCGATAAGTTGAATAGTCGATATAAGACCTTTATTATTTTAAGATTTTATCAAGACCTAACTATTAAACAAATTTCCGATTTATTAGAGATACCAGAAGGAACAGTGAAATCTAATTTGCATTTAGCGTTACAAATGTTAAAAGTGATAATAAAGGGGGATTGCGTTAATGAGCAACTCTATTAGAAAATTCAAAGAAGATGTTGAAAGTATTATTGTCCCAGAAAAGGAACTAAAGAATGTCATTAACAGTGCACTCAATAATGAATTTGGAGCTAGGCAAGGTAAGTTAGAAGCAAAGAAAAAGAAAAGGTATCCTAAATGGATAATGGTTTGGTTGCTTCGTTATTAATAATGGGGGCAACTTGGACAGTCGTTGGCACTTATATAGCAGATGCAGAAATACAAATGGATGCACAAAAGTATGAAAAAAGAATTACAGAACTTACAACACATACATTGGAAGGGGCTCAAAAGATGGTAAGTTATCCAATTAATCGACTATCATATGTACCAGAAGGGTATGAACTAGAGAAAGAAGAAGCACGTACTGAGGAGAATAATATCGGAAAAGACCCTGTTGTTAAAATACAATATCAGGGAAATGAATTTGGTTTTAGAACTGTTACACAGAAAATAGGTAAAAATAGAGAGGGTGAATTAGAGTCATGGAAGTATGACCATATCAACTCTTATACGTTTAATGGGTTTAAATTTGAGTTCGCATATTATGATGGCAGTAATGTCCAAGGAATGAGTGTAACTATTCCAGTAGAAGGATATGAAATTACAATGAGTGCAGACATTTTATCAAAAGAAGAAATGGAAAAAGTACTGTTATCGATGGTTGAAAAGTAAGGAGGATGATTATCTATTTGGAAGTTATCTCCTTAAAAATTCATCTGATATGAGGAGTAGAGGGAACTCCACCTACTGACAACATTTGACTAAATTACGGAAGATTTTGATTAGTTCATCAACTTTTGAAGAAGCTTCTTTTTCATTGTCTCGGTAACAAACAGATTAACATTTTTAGTTGTTGTGTCATCAACATGACCTAATCTATCCATAATTTTTTGCA
>JAIMAD010000626.1 GCA_023512145.1 Bacillus sp. (in: firmicutes)
CCTAGGACTAGTTCCAAAACTTCTTCCATAATGTGCTATTCCCGCTGCGTTTAATGCGTTTAAATGGGCCATTAGGAGTTTATCTGAGAATGTAGGAACGGTGGAATCTGTGGGTAATATACTCCATGAGCTTGCTGAAGGAAGATGGTCTTGACTTAACACCGAACCAAATACTTCAACATGTTTATCAGAAATGTTTATTCCTCGAACCATAAATTCGCGAACAGCTTCAGACTTTGCCACCTGACTAAATCCCATCGCTATCGTTCTACCTAATTGATTTTGTATTAAATTAAAGTAAATATTGGATACTTCAATTGCATTTAAGGGTCTGCGTCCAAGCCGTCCCGCTAAGTAACTTTGTTCTTGGACATATTCCACCATTTTAGGCTTTGGTATTAAAGGGGCTCTAATGAATGTTCCTTTTTTTAACATAGTTTCTGTTGCCATATTGAATAGTTTAGATGACTCATTCAAACATTCGGTATAGTATTCGCACATATCCAGACGAGCAGAATTCGACAA
Source organism: Bacillus sp. (in: firmicutes) (assembly GCA_023512145.1). Classification (GTDB taxonomy): domain Bacteria; phylum Bacillota; class Bacilli; order Bacillales; family Cytobacillaceae; genus Neobacillus. The sequence goes on from JAIMAD010000626.1 coordinate 526, forward strand.
AGCCATCGTATACGCTTCCATTCCGATTTTGCCCATATTTTGAGTATAAAAAAGATAAAAATCATCTGAAAATAAACGAGGGGCTTTTTTATTCACATCCGCTTCCATTGAAAAACCGTCAGGAACGGGAATTTCTTCTTCGTTAAAAAAGGATTTTAACTTTTGGATGTGTGCTTGCGATAGACGTAGGGCATATTTAAGGACAGAACCAACCTCTTGGTCTTCAACATTTAATAAAAAGAATCCGACTGTACAGACTGTCAGTGATTCCTGCTGGTATGATGTCCAAATATTTGCTATTTCTGCCGAAGTTAGTTGGATGTGATGGTTCGTTTGCATGATTAATACCCTCCTTGAAAAACATAGTATAATTAATTTTCTCTAATATCCCCAAATTTATTCTTAGTTGATTAAAGACATCCTCTTTCTGCCTTCAATAGTGAAGTTAAAAGAACGATTAGTGTAGTCATTGCAGAGACATATTGTAAGAGTGCTCTATTTTTTATTGTAAAAAAGATAGATGAAATTCCCCTTTTATTTGTAAGCGATTTCAAGATAAAAAGCCGAATTTTCTAAATAAAAATGGAAAATAAGGTACTTTTACATTGAATAATTATATATATGTATGTATAATAATTCATTATCAGATCAACGTAGGAGTTGGGAAAATTGAAAGCTGCGATTATCGGTGGTACGGGTTACGGATCCATTGAGTTAGTAAGATTAATCAATAAACACCCATACTTAGAGGTTGGAACGGTTGTTTCTAATTCTCAGGCGGGAACTAGTTTTAGCGATATTTATCCGCACCTTTCAAATATTGTTGATCTACCTCTGGAAAAATTCGATGTAGATGAATTGCATAAAAAGAATGATATTGTGTTACTGGCTACACCCTCTGGGGTGAGTAGTAGACTTGTGCCACCACTAGTGGATAGGGGGATTAAATGTATAGACCTTTCCGGGGATCTTCGATTAAGGTCACCTGAAGAATATACAATATGGTATAACCACCCAGCGGCAGATGAGAAATATCTA
>JAIMAD010000627.1 GCA_023512145.1 Bacillus sp. (in: firmicutes)
GGTAAAAGTCTTTCAAGTCCTAAAAGGTTAGAAATACTAGACCTATTATCGCAAAGTCCAAAATCAGTTGAGGGATTAGCTAAGAACACTGGTATGACTGTTGCCAATGTGTCGCAACATTTGCAAACTCTCCATAGTGCACGATTAGTTTCTTTTAAGAAACAAGGAAATTATGTTATTTATGAACTTTCTGATTCTGCTGTTTCAGATTTTTTAAGCACTTTTCATAGTTTATCTGAGAAACAATTGATTCAAGTACAACATATAAAAAACGAATTTTTAAATAATCATTTCGAGATGGAAGGATTATCATTACTAGATCTAAAAAAAAAGTTGGAAAGTGGAGAGGTTTTGCTTTTAGATGTAAGACCAATTGAGGAATATGAAGAAGCTCATATTCCCGGTGCAGTATCCATACCCATTGAAGAATTAGAAGAAAAATTAGCATCATTACCAACAAATTGTGATGTTGTTGCTTATTGCAGAGGCCCTTATTGCTTAAATTCTGTCGAGGCCGTTAAATTATTAAAAACAAAAGGGATTAATGCGTTTCGATTAGAAAAAGGTGTTCAAGATTGGAAGCAATTTATCATTGATAGTAATTTTTCAGGTGGACAACAATAATTTTTAAAAATAATACATTATAGCTCGTTAAATGGGAAGGTGACCTCAGTAATGGCGCATAAGAATGATGATTCAAAGACTTTAGAAAGTCAGCCAGCTTGGTTGCAAAAGTATATTGATTCCCCTGAAATGCAACAAAGATTATATCGACGGACGTTGATTATCGTTGTCCTTTCACAAATTTTTGGCGGTGCTGGGCTTGCAGCAGGCGTTACCGTCGGAGCACTTCTTGCCCAAAATATGCTAGGTTCAGATAGTTTTGCAGGTGTTCCGATTGCGTTGTTCACGTTGGGTTCTGCTGGGGCTGCACTACTTATCGGTCGGCTTTCCCAGCGTTTCGGACGCCGTTTGGGACTTGGCACAGGATTCTTGGCTGGTGGTTTGGGCGCAATCGGTGTAGTCATTGCCGCCTTAACGAATAATATTCTGTTCCTTTTTGCTTCACTACTAATCTATGGGGCAGGAACGGCAACAAATTTACAAGCACGTTATGCTGGTACCGACTTAGCAAATTCTAGACAGCGAGCAACAGCAATCAGTATTGCGATGGTATCAACGACCTTTGGTGCGGTTGCAGGTCCAAACTTGGTTGACGTAATGGGCCGATTCGCGTTAGCAATCGGAGTCCCTGCACTTGCTGGTCCCTTCATTCTAGCAGCCGCAGCTTACATCCTTGCCGGTTTAGTACTTCTTTTATTTCTTCGCCCAGACCCTCTCATCGTTGCGAAAGCACTTGCAAATGTGAAGAAAATGAAGGCGGGTCATCTTTCAAAGACAGATTCCAATACACTGGCAATAAACAAGCGAGGAATCGTGGTTGGAGCGACGGTAATGGTCTTAACTCAAATTGTCATGGTTGCGATTATGACAATGACTCCGGTATATATGGGCCACCATGGACATGGCTTAAATAAAGTAGGA
>JAIMAD010000062.1 GCA_023512145.1 Bacillus sp. (in: firmicutes)
AAAAATTTGTTCTTGTTGACGTTTTTGTTTGTTTAGTTTTCAAAGAACATTTTACTCTTTCGCCTAAAAGCGACTTTTATAATATATCATTTGCTTTCCGTAATGTCAACAACTTTTTTTAAAAGTGTCTATCACGTCTGCAGCGACATTTACTAATATACCAAGGTAACAAATAATTGTCAACGTAATTTCAAAAAAAATATTAAAGAAGATAGTTTAACCTATTACCCTTTTTTCCTGTCCCTCTTTCCCTTCCTCATATACACTAAACATTCACGTGGAGAAGCTACCCTTCGAAATAAGGTGAATAGAATTTTATATCTCTCTTCCATTGCTCTTTTTACAATATGTTCAATTCGATCATCCCTTAAATCAAATAATATTTCATCCATTTCTCTTTTAATAAGGTATTCTATTTCCTTAACTTCTTTATCATTTATTAGAAGTCCAAACATTGAATAACCTCCAGCAAAAATTCTAGTTATAGTAGTCATTTCCAATTATTGAAATTTTATAATAACATTTTCTAATCATATTATTAAATATACAAGCATAGGTTGAGACAAGGACTGTAATGGGCGAGGTGGATAGGAAAAATGAATTTCTTTTTTGTATTAAACGGGAAGTCTTTGAAGAATATTTCACTCCTAATAATTGCCGCTTTTTTTACCGCTTGGTTTCTCTTCATTGAGAACCTTGCACAAATACCTGTTTTTTCAACTAAAGAGGGTCCTAAAGCTGTATATCGTGGCGAAAAGGACCTAGCCCTCACCTTTAATATTGGCTGGGGTGACGAAAAAGCTGTGCCAATTTTAGATACATTAAAAAAGGAAAATGTGAAATCAGCAACCTTCTTCTTAGCGGGATCTTGGGCAGAAAGACACCCTGAAATTGTTAGTCGGATTGTAAGTGAAGGTTATGAAATTGGAAGTCTTGGTTACACCTATGAGGAATATACGGATTTAGAAGATGTGAAAATTGGCCAAGATATCGCAAAAGCCCAAGAAGCCTTTAAAAAACTAAATGTAAAAGAAGTAACGCTCTTACGGGCACCGACCGGACATTTTGATGAGCGCACCTTAAAAATCGCCAAAAGATATGGATATACTGTTGTCCACTGGAGTGTGGATTCAAAGGATTGGAATAATCCAGGTATAGGCGCAATCGTTGAAAATGTGAAAAGGGCAAAAAAGGGTGATATTATCCTTCTTCATGCTTCTGATTCCGCTAAGCAAACAGCTAAGGCACTACCGCTAATTTTGGCGGATATTCATCAAAAGGGCTTTAAAATCGTATCGGTTTCTGAAATGATTGCAAACGGGGAAGCCCAGTCAACAGAAATTAAATAATCCTCCCTAACACTAAAAACCCGTCCATTAAAATTAAAATGGATGGGTTTTTTAGTTATCTTTTTATTTGCTTTTTCTTTTTATTACTTTTTACAATTGCAGATGATTGTCTGGCTCTTTTTTGTCTGTCTTGCACAGACTGCGCGTTTAATTTATGAAGAACTAATAATTGGTAAGCATTGCAGGTCAATAACGGAAACAACATCAGGTAGAACCAATTCATTTCATTCTGTCGCAGGACCGGAACCCACTCCACTATTGTTACCACAATCATAACGAACAGAGTTGGAATAAACGCATCACGATTTGTCTGTTTCGCTTTCACCCATGCCACAGTAATACCCACGACTAAAAGGATAATAGCTGGGACAAAATATGGGAGGATAGAGTCCCCTATGTCAGAAAAATTTTCATATCGTAAATAAACTAAATCAAAAACAGCAAATAAAATCAGGATCATTTGAACAGCATTCCAAAGTGAAGGCGATTTAAAAATTCCTAAACCAAAACGATGGATCGTTAAATACGCAAAGAAACCCATTTGGCTGATAACGCTAAACAAAATGCCCATGAAAAGTAACCAAACCAATGCCGATAAAATAGCTAAAATATTAAATTCGGTAAAATATGGCTGAAATTGATCCCAGCGAACAATAAATCCCACAATCGCTGTCGTTAGCCCACCTATTAAGCATGTGGTCATGAACAGTTTTACCCAATTACGGCTTGTCACACGATAAACCTCCATTGTAAAAATAAATTCCAATCTGATTGTACCAAGTCAAATTTGAAAAAGCCATAATTAGAAATAATTTACGAATAATATTTCCTTTGTTTCTTCATCCTAAAAGCAAGGATTCTTATGTGAAAGGAGCTTATCAATGAAAGTAAAAAGTATGTTGCTCCTCCTACCTATCATGGTGTTCCTCACCAGTTGTTCGCCCAATGAGGTAACTGGAGGGGGACAAATTGATTATGAACAAACAAAAAAAATGGTTGTTGATATTCTTAAAACAGATGACGGCAAGAAAGCAATTCAAGATGTGATGTCCGATGATAGTATGAAGGAAAAACTTGTGATGGATCAAAAGGTTGTCTCTGAGACCATTCAACAAACCCTTACTTCAGAAAAAGCAACAGAATTCTGGAAAAAAACATTTAATGACCCAAAGTTTGCTCAAGGGGTTGCCAAAACCATTAGACCTGAAAATGAAAAATTATTGAAGGACTTAATGAACGATCCTGAATATAGAGGGATGATGATCGAGGTTTTTAAAGAACCTGAAATTCAAAAAGAAATGGCAGACGCGCTAAAAAGTAAAGAATACCGCGAACATCTTCAGAAAGTAATTTCCGAAACCATTGAAAGCCCACTATTTAAAGTTAAAATACAAGAATTGCTGTTAAAGGCTGCCGAGGAAACTAAAAGCAAATCAACCGAAAAGAGTGACGAAGGTGAGGAGCAATCTACAAGTGGCAGTGAGTCTGGGGATCAAGGTGGCGGCTAATTACTAAGAAAAAGAAGCCTTTTCCATATTCGGATGAGGCTTCTTTTTTCAATTATTTATTTTTTTAACAGGCTAGTTACTTTTTCGGCAATTTCAAGATAGATTTTTCCAAGTTGATGATCTTCCTGATAAACCGACGGAGCAAAGTCTTCCTCATTCCAGTCCGGTTGGTTAAGAGGGAGACGACCAAGCACTACCGTATTTAATTCTTCTGCTAATTTATCGCCGCCACCTTGACCAAATACATATTCTTTTTCGCCGCTTACCTTGCTTTCAAAGTAAGCCATATTTTCAATAACGCCTAGCACCTCATGGTCAGTCTTTAATGCCATTGCACCCGCACGTGCGGCTACAAAGGCAGCCGTTGGATGCGGAGTTGTTACGATAATCTCTTTACACGCCGGAAGCATGGTATGTACGTCCAGCGCCACATCTCCAGTGCCTGGTGGTAAATCTAACAGTAGATAATCAAGATCTCCCCACTCTACTTCATTGAAGAAACTACCTAACATTTTCCCTAACATCGGTCCACGCCAGATGATCGGCGAATTATCTTCAACAAAGAAGCCCATTGATATGACTTGGACACCAAAACGCTCTACAGGGATAATTTTTTCTGCTCTAACAACTGGTTTTTCGGTAATTCCCATCATGTCAGGAACGCTAAAACCATAAATATCTGCATCAATCAGTCCAACCTTTTTACCTAAACGTGCTAGTGAAACAGCAAGGTTAACAGATACAGTGGATTTACCTACTCCGCCTTTTCCACTTGCGATAGCAATAAACGTTGTTTTATCTGATGTAAGTAAGTTTTTTTGTTTTGATTCAGGTTCTGCGTGACGATGTGCAGCTAATACCTCATCTGGTAATTCAGTGAAACGGATTCCAACCGATACCGCTCCTGCTTCTTTTAATAGGCTGACGATTTGTGTTTGCAGTTGCAACTGTTCAGCAGTACCTGTCTTAGCGATTGCTATCTTTACGCTGACATGATTTTTTTCTTCTTTAATTTTAATTTCTTCAATTGCATTTAATTCAGCTAATGTTTTATGTAAAAATGGTTCTTTGAGGCTACCAAGAACCTCATGGACCCTTGCTTCTGTTAACATAAAAAAACACCTCACCTTTTGAATTCGTTTCCATTTATCAGTATATCATAACCAAGTAATGAAACAGTTAACTGAATCACACATTATTCCGATTGAAATATAAAATAGTTCCATTATTCCTCAAAAAAGATGCTGTATTTCGACCCCCAACCCATCATGGTAAAGAATTGATTGCGGGATGTATAGCAACAGAATATAGGGATGTGAGCGAAGCTTAACCAAACACTCTTGTTCTTAAGAGTCCTCACCAAGCATTCTAAACAAAGTTAGTTTTGCTCCGCCCCTTTTCCATAGAAAGAGGATAGTGCCACACATCCTTAGTCTGTTTCCGTTAATTCCTTTTCATTCGAATAAAAACGAATAATTCCTTGATAAATCGATACTGCAATTTTCTCCTGATAGGAATTCTTTTTTAAATTTTCCTTTTCGTTTGGATTTGAGAGAAAACCAACTTCAACCAATACTCCTGGTTTTTTTGCATTCTCCAAAATATAAATACTGTTGATTGGCTTTGCTTTACGGGTTGTATTCCCTAAATTTCCTCGTAGCTCGGCTTGAATAAATTTCGCTACCTTTGCGTTTTCCTTATAATGGGGCGCGTAGAAGGTTTGGGCACCGCTCCATTCTGATGAAGGAATAGCATTTAAATGAATACTGACAAATAAATCATTATCATCGTTATTGATCATTGCCAATCTTTTTTTCAAATCCTCAACTTTTCTTCTACTATATCCTCTTGTATCTGCAGCGGCCAAGTCTTTATCTGTCTCTCTTGTCATAATTACAAGGGCGCCATGCTGTTGTAGGTAATCCCTGACTTTTAAGGTGATTTTTAAGGCAATGTCTTTTTCCAATGTTTGTCCTGTTCCAGCACCACCATCTGGACCGCCATGGCCTGGATCAAGCAAAATTATTTTCCCCGATAAAGGAAGGTTCCACGAACTCCATGAGTTACCTTCCAAAAAGTCATGCTGTAAAATAAGAAATAATACAAATAAACCTACAAAAAAAGTTATTATTTTCAATCTTCGCTTTGACAACCCATATCATTCCTTCCCGCTCGTCCCTTTTCAATAAACTATATGGGACAAGGTGAAAAAATAGAACTGGAAGAAGGAAAAGCGAAAGCGCCTGCTCAGGGGCGACAAGCGCTGCGGTTTTCTCAGATAAGTCCGTTTTTGACTTCTCTTTGAAGACCGAAGCGACTCAGGTCCACTAGGCTGCTTACGCTAGGGCAGTTATTAAAGTTATTTGAACAATATCCCTCTTTTAATGCAATCGCAGCTTGTGACGTCTTTGGCCCTTTTCGAAGCCTTCTCTCCACCAAACACGAACGTATTGTTCACAATGGTAGTAAAGCGATTCACTCATTCTGGCTTCCTCGCCAATCCCCCAAAAAAGAAAAAAATTATATATCGTATCAATTAAGTGTTTTTCTTCTTTATAACAGCGATTCCGAACCCCGTCTGGATCTTCTCCATGATAACCAAACTTGCTAAATTTCGCCCCTAATAAAAAAGCTTCCAGGGCTACGTCATAACAAGCTTCCTCTATTCCTTTATTCATGACAAGACTAGAAGCAATGTTTGTTGATCCAAAGTATTGTTGCACTCTTTCCTTTAGCGTAGTAATCGATAAGTCCCGTAGTACGGAACGTTCATATTTTATTTGTTTTTCCCGTCGTTTTTCTTTAAAGTTCATAATTAACGTCATTTCTTTTTCACCTCTTAGAACTATTCTTTATCCCTTGTTCATAAGAAATGCAAAGTCTAAGCCGTTTTACCATTGCCAAATTTTATCTTAATCATTAAAAGCTACTTCTCAAGCTATTTCTTATCCTTATGATTGGTATTCATTGGGTTTTCAAAGTCTGAGGACTCTTTCCACCCTATTTAATGGGTTTTGGCCTTATTAAAGACATTTCATCCTGTTCATTAACGAGTTTTGTCCTTACGCAGCCTTATTAAAGGTCCATCCATTACGCATTTGCCGTTCCTGGCCGAAAAACCACACTACTTTTACCAAGAAAAAAAAAGACCCCCAACCATAATGGTTGAGAGCCTTGAAACGTATATAGATTAACGTTTTGAGAACTGTGGAGCTTTACGAGCACCTTTAAGACCGTATTTTTTACGCTCTTTCATACGAGCATCACGAGTTAAAAGTCCTGCGCTTTTTAATGTTGGACGATATTCTGGGTCAGCTATTAGTAATGCACGAGCAATACCATGACGGATTGCGCCAGCTTGACCAGTGTAACCACCACCGCTTACGTTTACAAGCACATCATAGCTACCAAGTGTTTCAGTAGCCACAAGTGGTTGCTTAAGAACTACACGTAAAGCCTCAAATGGGATATAATCTTCGATATCACGCTTATTAATTAAAATTTGACCTGTACCTGGAACTAAGCGCACACGTGCGACAGAGCTCTTACGACGACCAGTACCAATATATTGAACTTGAGCCAAGTTAATTCCCTCCCTCTAAATTATCCGCGAAGTTCGTAAACTTCAGGTTGTTGTGCTTGGTGCGGATGTTCGCTACCAGCATAGACGTTTAATTTTCTGAAAATTTGACTACCAAGAGAATTCTTTGGAAGCATACCTTTAATAGCAAGTTCAAGCATCTTCTCAGGATAGTTTGTACGCATTTCAAGAGCAGTTCTTTGTTTTAAACCACCTGGATGCATTGTATGACGGTAGTAAATCTTGTCAGTTAGTTTCTTTCCAGTTAGTACCACTTTAGATGCGTTAAGAATGATAACATGATCTCCAGTGTCAACATTTGGTGTGAAAGTTGGTTTATATTTACCACGTAAAATTGATGCTACTTCAGAAGCAAGACGACCAAGAGTTTTGCCTTCTGCATCAACAACGTACCATTTACGCTCGATAGTGTTTGCATTTGCCATAAACGTTGTACGCATGTGTTTCCCTCCTAATTAAATCAGATTATTATTTCGCACCTATATAAGCAATCCGCGTTACAATTCTGTTCCGGGAATGAACGTCAAAAATGCCTTTGTGCGCTTAAGTTTCTATTCATATATTTTTAATCACGATTAAGACTTTCCGGGGCTTATCGTGGGGATAAAATACATACTTATGATATATTATATCCTTAGCCTCCATATGTCAAGAAAATGTTACGCCAGGTCGGGTTGTTTTTAAAAAGTAAATCACCTTAATCAAGGGTAGCATTCGCGCTTAGGACCTGGATGGGCAGTCCGTGCTTAACTTGCATCGATGGAAAGCACAACCTAAGCCCTAGACTACGGGGCTAGCCGCGAATGAATTATTAATAAAATACTCTCCAAAGATATAATCCTTGACCCGGAACCGTTCTCCCAGCGCACGAGCGATCTTTTTTTTCTAAAATAGCAGGGATACTGTCAGGATCTCGATCCCCTGACCCTACCTCTAATAATGTTCCTACGAGAATACGAACCATATTGTACAAAAAGCCAGAACCAATAAAACGAATCGTCAGCTTTTCACCTTCAAGCGTAATATCCATTGTTTCGATGGTTCGGATTTTATCCACTACATCTGTCTTGGCAGAACAAAAACTAGTAAAGTCATGGGGTCCCCCAAGAAAATAGCTACTTGCTTCCCGCATTGCCTCTATATTTAACTTATATGGGTGGTGACAGGCATATTTGCGCTGGAAAGGATCCCTCAACGTAGACAAGTAAAGGACATAGCGGTATTCCTTCCCTACCGCGTCAAAACGGGCATGAAAGGACGCGCTGACTTTCTGGACCTGAAGAACAGTAATATCTTCTGGTAGCATCGTATTCAAGGCGATTACCCACTTGTCATCCGGTATCATAAGTGGAGAATCAAAGTGGATAACCTGCCCCATTGCATGAACGCCAGAATCTGTTCGTCCGGAACCGATCACTTTAATCGGACTGCCCTTATGCATTTTTGCTAAAACAGCTTCCACTTCTCTTTGCACTGTTCGTTTATTTGGTTGGACTTGATACCCGGAGAACTCCGAGCCATCATAGGTTATAATTACTTTATACCTTTGCATGGTTTTGCTCCATTATGAACGTAATAAAAATAAGAATATTGTTAATAGGACTAAAAGCCCAATCTGCAAGGAATCAGCCACGTGCCAGGATAATTGCCGGTATTTTGTTCTTCCTTCACCGCCGCGATACCCTCTTGCTTCCATTGCAATCGCTAAATCCTCCGCCCGTTTAAAGGCACTAACAAACAAGGGGATAAGCAGCGGGATAACAGCTTTGATGCGCTCCTTAAAGGGACCACTCGAAAATTCGACGCCTCTGGCAATCTGTGCTTTCATAATTTTGTCTGTCTCCTGCATCAGCGTTGGAATAAATCGTAGCGAAATCGACATCATTAACGCCATTTCATGAACAGGAAAGTGAACCCGTTTTAGTGGTTGTAAGAGTGTTTCCAAACCATCTGTTATTTCAATTGGAGTCGTTGTTAACGTCAACAAGGAAGTCATTAAAATTAAAAAAAAGAACCGTGAGGAAATAAAAATTCCTTGCCTGACGCCTTCATCATAAATTTTCAGCGGCCCTAGTTCAAATAAAAGGGTTCCTTCCTTAATAAAAAACAACTGCAGGACTAACGTAAACAGTACAAGCCAAATAACCGGTTTAAGTCCACCATACAAAAAGCGGATAGGCACACGTGATAGTCCAAGCATGAAAAAGGTATAAATACCAATAAGTGCATAGGTTACAAAATTATTCGCCAAAAAAATAATACAAACAAATAGGAAAATAACCATTAGTTTTGATCTCGGGTCCATCTTGTGGATAATGGATTCAGCCGGTACATAGCGACCAAATATCATTTTTTCCATCATACCTGAACACCTCTATTCAACACGTCCGTGACCTTCGTAGATAACTGATCGATGGATAAATAGACTTTTCCAAATTTCAAGCCCATTTTCTCCTCAAGCCTGATCTGAAAACGAACGACTTCAGGGACATCGAGTCCCATTTTCACCAATTCAACCGGGTTTGAGAATATCTCTTCAGGTGTTCCTTGTTTGACAACCTTCCCCTGCTGCATTATCACAATTTGGTCCGCATATCTTGCCGCATCTTCCATACTGTGTGTGACAAGGATGGTTGATAACTTTCTTTCCTTGTGGAGAGAATAAAACATATCCATAATCTCTTTACGACCACGAGGGTCTAATCCAGCGGTAGGCTCGTCTAAGACAATCACATCCGGTTCCATTGCAAGCACTCCTGCAATTGCTACACGGCGCATTTGTCCCCCTGAGAGGTCAAAGGGCGACTTTCCCAAGATTTCTTCTTCAAGGCCTACTTGTTTTAATGCAATCCTTGCCCGTTTCTTTGCTTCTATTTCAGTAACTCCAAAATTTAGTGGGCCAAAAATAATATCCTTTTCAACCGTTTCTTCAAATAATTGATGTTCAGGAAATTGAAAAACAATCCCAACCTTTTGACGGACACTTTTTAAGTTTTTGTTTTTCTGCTTCGCTTTAATTTCACGCTCACCAATTATTACGGTCCCTTTTGAAGGTTGGAGGAGGGCATTTAAGTGCTGCAAGACTGTTGATTTACCCGAACCAGTATGACCAATGATCGCCATGTATGTTCCTGAAGGGAAAACAATCGAGACATCCTCTATCGCCAAACGTTCAAAAGGAGTATTTTCTTGATAACGGTATTCTACATTTTGCAGTGAGATTTCCATAGCTCTGTCACCAACTCTTCTTCCGATAAATACTGCTTTGAAAATTCAATTCCTTTTTTACGAAAGGCTTTACTCATTTTTACGGAGAAGGGAATATCCAGTCCTAACTGAATCAATTGCTCATCCATCGAGAAAATTTCTTCCGGAATACCTTCTCGAAAAACTTCACCTTTGTTCATAACAATGATACGATCCGCTTTCGCAGCTTCTTCTAGGTCATGAGTTATTGAAATCACGGTTAACGATTTCTCTTCTTTTAATAATCTAACTGTCTCTACTACTTCCTCACGCCCCCTGGGATCAAGCATGGATGTCGCTTCATCAAGGATGATGATTGACGGTCGTAAGGCTAGGACACCAGCAATTGCTACCCGCTGTTTCTGTCCGCCTGATAAATGGTGGGGCTCTTGATTTAGAAAGTTCTCCATCTTAACTTTTTTTAACGAATCCTTGACCCTTAGAACCATTTCGTCTCTAGGTATGCCGTTATTTTCTAAACCAAAAGCCACATCATCTTGTACTGTTGTCCCAACAAACTGGTTATCTGGATTTTGAAAAACCATCCCAATTTCTCTGCGGATGTCCCAAATTGACTCTTCTGTTAGTGTGGTACCACAAACCGTTATTTCGCCTTCTTGTGGAAATTCCAATCCGTTCAAAAGCTTTGCCATTGTCGATTTACCTGAGCCATTATGGCCAACAATCGCTAACCATTCTCCATCATAGATATCGATGCTAACATTATTTATGGCCTTGCGTTCCTGTGAATCGTACTGAAAGGATACACCCTTAAGTGAAACAATTGACGTCTTCATTGTCCTCTTCCCCTCTCGATCCAACAATCTTGGCAAGTATAATTTTCACAATATAAAAAAAGCCTGCACCTCGTCCCTATGCAGCAACGTTTCAACTGCGAAAAAAAGGGATTTCTATAATAGAAATGGGAGGAGGTGCATGAGCTAGACAAGACGCGAAAAAGAAAACAAGAACTTGTTATGAACCGCTTTCTTTCCAGGAATAAAAATATTCCAACAATGCTCCATTCGAAAAGGAGTCACGCTCATCATAACACTCGTTTGGCTTGGGTCGTGCTTTATTATAAGACAATCGTAAAAATGAAAAAACACGGTTGTGTTAGCAACTTACAGAAAAAGGGCAAGAACAAGTTTGTTTAAAAACTGTCCAGCGCCCTTGTTGTCTGTGAGTGTTTAAACTAACTCGATAATAACCATTGGTGCGCCATCACCGCGGCGTGGTCCAATTTTCATAATTCGAGTGTATCCACCTTGACGCTCTTGATAACGAGGTGCAATATCAGCGAAAAGTTTTTGGATTGCACTTGTATTATTTTCAGCATCCGCAATTTCATTACGAACATATGAAGCAGCTTGACGACGTGCATGTAAATCGCCGCGTTTGCCTAATGTAATCATTTTATCAACAGTCACACGAATTTCTTTCGCACGCGTTTCTGTTGTTTCAATGCGCTCATTAATAAGTAAATCTGTTGTTAAATCACGCAGCATAGCTTTACGCTGTGCACTTGTGCGTCCTAACTTTCTGTATGCCATGAAGGGTTCCCTCCTTTGTTGAAGTCATAAAACGGATATTATAGCAGTACGATTAAGTAACGACTCAGTCGTCTTTACGCAAGCCTAATCCGAGCTCATCTAGTTTCGCCTTCACTTCTTCGAGTGATTTGCGGCCTAAGTTACGAACCTTCATCATATCTTCTTCAGTCTTATTAGCTAACTCCTGAACAGTGTTGATTCCAGCACGCTTTAAGCAGTTATAAGAACGAACAGAAAGGTCTAGTTCTTCAATTGTCATTTCAAGAACCTTTTCTTTTTGGTCTTCTTCTTTTTCAATCATAATTTCAGCATTTTGTGCTTCATCAGTTAACCCAACGAAAATATTCAAATGCTCAGTTAAAATCTTCGACCCAAGAGCAATTGCCTCTTTTGGCCCAGTGCTTCCATCAGTCCACACATCCAGTGTCAATTTGTCGTAATTTGACATTTGACCTACACGCGTATTTTCTATCTGATAAGATACACGTGAAACTGGCGTGAAAATAGAATCAATTGGAATGACGCCAATTGGTTGATCTTCTCTTTTGTTTTGGACAGCCGGTGAATACCCACGTCCACGTCTTGCTGTTAAACGCATACGAAGATGTCCATTTGTAGCCAATGTTGCAATATGAAGGTCAGGATTTAAAATCTCGACGTCACTGTCATGAGTAATATTACCCGCTTTGACAGGGCCTTCACCTTGAACATCAAATTCAAGTGTTTTCTCTTCATCAGAGTAGATTTTTAAAGCTAATTTTTTAATGTTTAAGATGATAGAAGTTACATCCTCTACGACGCCTTCAATTGTTGAGAACTCATGAAGTACCCCATCGACCTGAATCGATGTTACAGCGGCACCTGGGAGTGAAGATAATAGGATACGACGTAAGGAGTTACCCAAAGTGGTACCATATCCACGCTCAAGTGGCTCTACGATGAACTTACCATACTTGGCATCATCGTTGATCTCAATCGTTTCAATTTTTGGTTTTTCTATTTCAATCATCAAATAACCCTCCTTCAAAACGTCGAAACCTCGATCAGTTATGAAGCTAACCGAAATTCCCCCATGTATACGTTCCCGTTTTGTGCACAACAACTGGAATAAATCCTCTGTATAATTCTTAGAATAATTTAGTATCATATCCCATTATAGACGTATGATACAAATTCTATACAGAAAAATTAAACACGACGGCGTTTTGGTGGACGGCATCCATTATGAGGAACAGGTGTAACGTCTTTAATTGCTGTTACTTCTAGACCAGCAGCTTGAAGCGCACGAATAGCAGCTTCACGTCCTGATCCAGGTCCTTTAACTGTAACTTCTAAAGTTTTCATACCGTGATCAATTGAATTTTTAGCTGCTGTTTCAGCTGCCAATTGCGCTGCAAATGGAGTTGATTTACGCGAACCTTTAAATCCAAGTGAACCAGCACTTGACCAAGCAATTGCATTACCATGAACATCAGTAATTGTAACAATTGTATTGTTAAATGTTGAACGGATATGAGCAATCCCAGATTCAATATTCTTTTTAACACGACGTTTACGTGTATTAGTTTTACGTGCCATTTAAATAACCTCCTTTACCGATTACTTCTTCTTGTTCGCAACAGTCTTACGAGGACCTTTACGAGTACGAGCGTTGTTTTTGGTATTTTGTCCACGAACCGGTAAACCACGACGATGACGTAATCCGCGGTAGCAGCCAATTTCCATTAAACGCTTAATGTTAAGAGAAATTTCACGGCGGAGATCACCCTCAACTTTTAACTTGTCGATGATTTCACGGATTTTGTTTAATTCGTCTTCTGTTAAATCACGCACACGAGTCTCTTCAGAAACACCAGCTTCTGCTAAAACCTTTTGCGCAGTATTTTTACCAATACCATAAATATAAGTTAGCGCAATCTCTACTCGCTTGCCTTTAGGCAAATCTACACCCTGAATCCTAGCCACAAGAACCCTCCTTTACCCCTGCCGTTGTTTATGCTTAGGATTTTCGCAGATAACCATGACTACGCCTCTGCGCTTAATCACTTTGCATTTTTCACAAATCGGCTTAACTGATGGCCTAACTTTCAACAACCCGCACCCCATTGCTACTTATAGCGGTACGTAATTCGCCCACGGGTAAGATCGTATGGGGAAAGTTGTACGGTTACTATATCACCTGGCAAAATACGAATGAAATGCATCCTAATTTTGCCTGAAACATGGGCCAAGACCTCATGTCCGTTTTCTAACTCTACCCTAAACATAGCGTTTGGTAAAGGCTCTTTAACAATCCCCTCCACCTCGATGACATCATCTTTGCCC
>JAIMAD010000628.1 GCA_023512145.1 Bacillus sp. (in: firmicutes)
AATATTGGACTTGCTCTAATCAAAGCTGAATTTACCGGGCTTGAATCCATGGTAGAAGTTGAAATTCGCGGAAAACGCTTAAAAGCTACAGTTGTTCCAACACCTTTTTATAAAAGAGAAAAGAAATAACAGAAGGGGGTTAGGTTTATGAAACATCGCTATTTACCTATGACTGAAGAAGATAAAGGGGCAATGCTTGAAACCATTGGTGTTTCCTCCATTGATGAATTGTTCAGCGATATCCCAGAAAAAGTAAGATTTAAGGGAGAATACAACATTAAAGCTGCAAAGTCTGAGACTGCCCTTATGAAGGAACTCTTTAAAATGGCTAGCAGAAATGCTGATCTTAAACAGAATGTTTCATTTCTAGGTGCTGGCGTTTATGACCATTACATGCCCATAATTGTCGACCATGTTATTTCAAGGTCCGAATTTTATACAGCTTACACACCATATCAGCCTGAGATCTCCCAAGGTGAGTTGCAAGCTATTTTTGAATTCCAGACAATGATTTGTGAATTAACGGGAATGGATGTTGCTAACTCGTCAATGTATGATGGCGGGACGGCTCTTGCGGAAGCAGCCATGTTAAGTGCGGGACACACGAAACGGAAAACAATCATCGTTTCATGTGCGGTTCATCCAGAGTATCGTGACGTTCTTAAAACGTATGCAAAAGGACAGAATCTTGATGTCGTTGAAGTACCTATAAAAGAAGGAGTAACAGATGTAGCTGCGTTAAAGGGATTAGTCAATAGCGAGGTTGCTGCTGTTATCGTCCAATATCCAAATTTCTTCGGGCGAATTGAACCTTTAAAAGAGATTGAAAAAATAAGTCATGAAAATAAATCGATGTTTGTTGTCTCTAGCAATCCATTGTCCCTTGGTGTGTTAACACCTCCTGGAAAATTTGGAGCTGATATTGTTATTGGTGATGCGCAGCCGTTCGGCATTCCTACCGCCTTTGGTGGTCCACATTGTGGGTATTTTGCAGTAACCAACAAATTACTTCGGAAGGTACCAGGTCGTCTTGTTGGACAGACCACGGATGACCAAGGACGTCGTGGTTTTGTATTAACACTGCAAGCGCGTGAACAGCATATCCGTCGTGATAAGGCGACATCTAATATTTGTTCTAATCAAGCTTTGACTGCCCTTGCTGCTGCTGTTGCGATGACAGCACTTGGTAAAAAAGGCGTTCGTGAGATGGCGGCGGGCAATTTACAGAAGGCACATTATGCTAAAAATACATTCAAGGAAGCGGGAATAGAAGTAGTTTATGATGGTTATTCCTTTAATGAATTCGTTGTTAAATTAAACAAACCAGTGAAAGAAATGAATCAAAGATTGTTAGAAAAAGCTATCATTGGCGGCTACGATTTAGGACGCGACTATCCAGAGCTGAAAAATCTTATGTTGATTGCGGTAACAGAACAAAGATCAAAGGAAGAAATCGATAATTTAGTGAAAGAATTGGGGGATTTGCATGCATAACCAAGACCAGTCACTCATTTTTGAACTTAGCACCTGT
>JAIMAD010000629.1 GCA_023512145.1 Bacillus sp. (in: firmicutes)
GAATTCACTAGCTGCTAAGACAAATTTTGTAATGGCTGGCAGATCAGCACCCATGTCAGCAAACATGGTGACAAAGGTTGGGACAACTGAAACAAGTAAAAAAATTACGGCAGCAATTGCCAGAATTCCAATGACTGCTGGGTATGTTAGCGCTGAAACGATTTTTTGCCTTGTGTAGTGTTGTTTTTCAAAATCCTCTGCCAAGCTTTCGAGTGTCTCATCCATGTTTCCGCTGACTTCACCTGCTTTTACCATGTTGATAAACATTGGTGAAAAAATTTTCTTGTGTTTTGATGCTGCCTCGGAAAATGGGTTTCCTTCTCGTAACGATTGTTCAGTATCTAGCAATGCCTTCTTTAATCCTTTACTTTCCGTTTGAATGGCAAGAATGGCTGTTGCATCAACAATTGTTACACCTGCTTTTAAAAGGGTGGCAAATTGTCGTAAGTAGATGACAAAATGCTGTAGTTTGACAGGATTCCCTAATGTTATATCCATTGTCATCAATGTTTCAGGAACTTCGGTCATTTCAATAACCCTAATTCCATCATCTTTTAGTTTGAACATTGCTTCACGTCTTGAAGCGGCATTAACAATGCCCTGCTTTTTGCCTTTTCGGTCCCTACCCTCATATTTATATCTAGCCATCAAGCAACATCTTTTCTTGTAAATATTTCGTTGCTGCCTCTTTTTGAATAAGTCCACGGTCAAGTAAGTCTTTTATACTCATTTCTAACGTGTGCATTCCCTGGGCG
The DNA here is from genome assembly GCA_023512145.1 of Bacillus sp. (in: firmicutes). Lineage (GTDB taxonomy): Bacteria > Bacillota > Bacilli > Bacillales > Cytobacillaceae > Neobacillus. The sequence continues at coordinate 756 of JAIMAD010000629.1, forward strand.
CGGGACGTTTGCATCGTGCTTTGGATTTGATGAATTTTTTCATTTCGAATTAAATTGGCAATCGCCGGGTTGTTAACCATGATTTCTGTTGCTGCCCTCCGACCTTTTTTATCAACCGTTGGAAACAAACGCTGGGAAATGACGCCAAGCAAAACAGATGCAAGCTGAATACGTATTTGCGACTGCTGCTCTGATGGAAAAACGTCTATAATCCGGTTGACGGTTGACGGTGCACTAGATGTATGTAGAGTAGCGAGCACAAGGTGGCCTGTCTCGGCAGCGGTAATCGCAATTCCAATTGTTTCTAAGTCACGCATCTCACCGACAAGAATAACGTCAGGATCCTGTCGTAAGGCACCCTTAAGACCATTTGCATACGATTGTGTATCAAAACCGACTTCACGTTGGTCAATAATCGAATTTGCATGCCGATGAAGATATTCGATGGGATCTTCCAGGGTAATGATATGTTTACTCATCGTCCGGTTAATATAGTTAATCATCGAGGCTAGCGTCGTTGATTTTCCGCTTCCGGTTGGGCCAGTGACAAGAATTAGGCCCTGTGGTTTTTCCACTAACTTAGAAACAATATTAGGTAAATCTAAGTCTTCTATTGTTGGAACTTTTGATGCAACCACCCTTATGGCAATTGACACACTTTTC
>JAIMAD010000630.1 GCA_023512145.1 Bacillus sp. (in: firmicutes)
CCCAAGGACACAATAACACGGAACATCGAGTGATTTAAGGTGATGACCTCATTTTCCCACAAAGTGAGCTGTTATCCTTTTTTAATTGATTACGATGGAATGCATTGAAACCAATTTTGGAAGGACATTGTTCAGATTTACACCATCTCAATTAGAATTACATCGCTCCGCCTACCAAATGATTATAAAGAAATCACCTTACTACTCGTTCACGAACGGAACGAACACGTATGGTTGAGTCTCCTAAGATGTTATTTTCAATATTTTCCTTTACAAGCTTATTATAACACTGAATATTTAGAATTCAAATAAAAATTTGTGACAAAATTGTGAATTGTTTAAAAACGAAAGGTTGCTTACTAACTCATTGGATAGCAACAAAATAGGTTGCGAATATATTTATAAAAGTTAGAGCAGTAAATTTATAATGAAAGGAATGCAAATGAACTGTGTATGAAGCCATTAAAAAGTATGCAAAACCTTTCAAATCCCTTCCTTATTTTTCAATTGCTCTTTTCATTTTAAGAAGTGCTTGGTTGATTTGCACTGTTGATACGTCGTAGTGTGTGACAAAACGGACAAGATGACTTCCAAATGTTCCTGCTAAAATGCCTTCTTCCTTTAATCTTCCCACAAATTCATCGGCATTAAGGTTTGTCCCGCTAATATCAACCACAATAATATTTGTATCTACTTGATTAGCAAGACGAACTCCCTTAATTGCTTGCATTCCTTCAGCAAATTGGCGTGCATTTTCATGATCAAAACTCAAACGATCCCTCATATCATTTAAGGCAATTAATCCCGGGGCTGCGATGATACCTGCTTGCCTTAAGCCACCACCAAGTCTTTTTCTCCACTTTCTTGCAACCCTAATAAACTCTTCACTGCCCGCAAGAAGCGAACCAACAGGTGAACCTAGTCCCTTAGAAAGACATATTTGCACGGAATCACAGTACTGGGTAAAATCAGTTACGGGCCTATTAGAAGCCGCAACAGCATTGAATAGTCTTGCTCCATCCATATGGACAGGTAGATTGTGTAATTTTGCAATGGAATAAATCTCACTCATATTTTCGATTGGTATTACAGCACCACCAGCACGGTTATGTGTATTTTCAATACAAATCAATCCTGTTTCAGGATAATGCTGATCATCTCCTCTTATCGCGCTTTTTACAGCAACAGGGTCCATTGCACCTCTATTTCCAGTTATTGTCCTTGTTTGAACGCCAGCAAAAGCAGCGACAGCACCAGACTCATAATAGAATATATGCGATTGGGCTTCGAGAATAATTTCATTGCCAGGACGACAATGGGTCAAAACTGCCACTTGGTTTCCTTGAGTTCCACTTGTTACGAATAAGGCTGCTTCTTTTCCTAATAGTTCTGCAGCACTTTCTTCTAGTTTTCGAAC
>JAIMAD010000631.1 GCA_023512145.1 Bacillus sp. (in: firmicutes)
TATCCTTTGCCACATATGCTTCCTCACGGACAATTTTCCCACCATTTTTCGTAAATGAATCTGTGAAGGCATCTGCAAGACCTTTGGCATAATCACTTGAGTTGTCAATAAGTATAGCCGCATTCTTGACCTTTAATTCCTTTGAAGCAAAGTTAGCAGCAACAGTACCTTGGAAGGGGTCAATGAAGCAAGTACGGAAAACGAAATCATTTAATTTCCCATCTTTTAGTGTCACCGTAGGGTTTGTCCCAGTTGGCGTCAATAATGGAACCTTGCTATCCTGAGCAATCTGTACTTGTGCCAACGTATTTGTACTAGTGGCCGCACCAATGATTGCCACTACCTTATCTTGGTTAATGAGCTTGATTGAACCGTTTGTTGCTTCACCAGCATCCGATTTATTGTCTACTTTAATGAGTTCAATCTTCTTCCCATCAATTCCCTCTTTGTTGATTTCAGCTATTGCTAGTTGCAGTCCTTCTTCAATCGATTGACCGTAAGATGCTACTCCCCCAGAGAGCTCCAGGTTTGCCCCAATCTTAATCGTACTGTCTTTCTTCTCATCACCGCTTGTACTAGAATTACACCCTGCCAAAACCCCAGCTACGACCATAAACGACATAAAGACTGCTACTACCTTTTTCTTTCTCATCTTTTACCCCCTATTTTTAAAGAAATTTCCCCCGAAACCAGTTAACTTATTCTTTGGAACAAATATAATATTCTGAAAACATTGTAACTAATAAATTTAAGTTAGTCTAGTGATATAACACACTATCTTAAAATAATTTTCAAAATAAAAAATAGTAGCGTTCCAACTACTATTATTGTCCTCATTCCAGAAGACAGCTAAGAATTTATTTTTCAGAGATATTTGGTAAAGAAAAAACAGGTGTATTGCTTGTTATTTCGCAATTATTTTCCGTCATTGCTAATTTGCTTGGCGGGTATTTGGCTGATCGATTCGGAAGGAAAAAAATGATGGTGTTTGCTGCTTGTGGACAAGCGCTTGCTTTTTTGTTATTTGCATTGGTCAATTCTCCGCTATTTTCATCACCATTGATGGGTTTTATTTGTTTTGCTCTCGTAGGGGTATGTGGTTCACTTTACTGGCCTGCTAGCCAAGCAATGGTGGCTGATGTTGTTTCGGAAAAAGACCAAAGTAGTGTATTTGCTGTATTTTATACGGTCAATAACGTAATGGTTGTGATCGGTCCATTGCTTGGTGGCATATTTTATCCTGAGCATCGTTTTTTCTTGTTTTTAATCGCGGGAACGTTTTGTGCTATCGTCGCTATTGTTCTTTCTATTTATTTAGAGGAAACCGCACCGATATGGGGAAAAACAACAGGAACGTGGTATATGTTTTTTGTGGAGCAATTAAACAATTACCGTCTCATTGCAAAAGAC
>JAIMAD010000632.1 GCA_023512145.1 Bacillus sp. (in: firmicutes)
ATTCCATCGTACTCTCATTGACTCACCTGGTCAATAGTGGTCAAGCTATCTTTTTCAAAAAAGTATTCGCTAAAATTCGACAATTGTTAAAAACGAAAAAAATGTTCGATTCTTTTTATAATTTTCTATTTTCGATGTGCTACGATGCCTTTGTAGGTATATTTTTAAACCCATATCCACACTTTAAAATAATGGTTTTTGCTTGTTAAATTAAGCATAACGAATAAGGAGCGTATCGATTTTTTCCATGCAGATATTGACACAGCCAAATGTATTTTACAATGTGTGAATTTGCGAAGAGTGGGGACGTTTAAGGACAGATCCTATCTGATGGACTCCAGCAGTTTTAAGTGAATTTGGAAGACAATGTATTTAGCAAGTCGCCAGTATTTTTCGCTATCCCTATCTAATTCTAGCCAAATGCAACTAAATTCAGCCATCCTTACCCAAACCCTGCATTCTGCAAGCACCATTTGCTCACACACTCCAAAGGTGAAGCTCTCCTTTGAAAGTGCTATGATAAAAATGTAAACACAGGAAAAGGAGTTGTAACAAAAGTGAAGAATGAAATCATTGAGCGATTTACTTCTTATGTAAAAGTGGACACGCAGTCGAATGAAAACAGTGAAACATGTCCGTCCACAGAGGGGCAATGGACGCTAGCTAAGATGCTTGTTAATGAGTTAAAGGCAATCGGCATGGCCGAAGTGACCATCGATGCGCATGGCTATGTCATGGCGACTTTACCATCCAATACCAAAAAGCAAGTCCCAACCATTGGCTTTCTTGCCCATGTCGATACCGCAACCGATTTTACCGGGACGAACGTTAACCCGCAAATCCACGAAAACTATGATGGCAACGAAATCATCTTGAACAAAGCACTAAACGTAGTCATGTCACCGAAGGATTTTCCAAGCTTGCCTGAGTACATTGGCCACACCTTAATCACTACCGATGGCACAACACTTCTTGGGGCTGACAATAAAGCAGGCATCGCTGAAATCATGACCGCAATGGCTTACTTGATTTTGCATCCTGAATTGAAGCACGGTAAGGTCCGCGTTGCGTTCACGCCAGATGAAGAGATTGGCCAGGGACCACATAAGTTTGACGTTGCGGCCTTCAATGCTAAATATGCTTACACCGTTGATGGTGGTCCGCTTGGCGAGCTTGAATACGAAAGCTTTAACGCCGCTTCGGCCAAAATCACGACCAAAGGAAACAACATTCACCCAGGGTCTGCCAAAAATAAAATGGTCAACTCTATGAAGATCGCCATGGAATTACATAGCCAATTACCAGCACAAGAAGTGCCAGAACACACTGAGGGATACGAAGGGTTCTTCCACTTGCTTTCCATTACTGGTGATGTCGAGCAAACAAAGCTGGATTATATTATCAGAGAT
>JAIMAD010000633.1 GCA_023512145.1 Bacillus sp. (in: firmicutes)
ATCCAGGTTACTAGCAGACTAAATGAAGGAACAGACTTCTTAATCAAATTGCCGATTCGCAACAAATAGTTTTTTACATTTGTTGCTTTTTTTTGTTCCATCTGTTTGAATCCTTATCATCATAATTCTTAGAGAAAAACAAATACTAAGATTATCTTTCCAGTTAGATTATGAAGGAGGTTAATTAAGTGTACAAAAAAGTGTTTTATTTTCTTATTATATTCTCTCTTTTCGGGCAATGTTGTTCAACATTTTCATATGCAGTCAAAAACACACCAGTTCAACCTGAAATTGTCGATTTGCGCATTCTTGAGACAACCGATTTACATGCTTCTCTAGTCAATTATGATTATTATCAAACAAAAGTAGACAACCAAATTGGTTTAGTAAAAACAGCAACACTTATCCACACAGCTAAAGACGAGGTAAAAAACTCCTTATTGTTTGACGATGGTGACCACTTGAAGGGGAATCCACTTGGCGAGTATTTGGCAAGAATTCGTGGCATGCATAAAGGAAAAATCCATCCTGTATATCGAGCCTTTAATTATCTGGACTATGATGCCATTGCAATTGGTAATCATGAATTTAACTATGGATTAAAGTTCCTAAATGTAGCCATAAAAGGGGCCTTGATGCCTGTCCTTAATGCGAATGTTTTTTCTGTCAAAAAGAATAAACCATACTTCACACCATATGTCATTTTAAAAAGGAACTTTGTTGATCAACATGGTGCTGGACACGAACTCAACATTGGGGTTATCGGTTTGATGCCCACACAAATCATGAAATGGGATAGGGCAAACCTTGACGGACATGTCATTGCCAAACCGATTGTTGATACAGCAAAAGAATTTGTACCAATCATGAAGGCAGAGGGAGCAGATATCATCATCGCCCTTGCCCATACAGGCATCAGCAGTGAACCTGATACCCCTGACTCGGAAAACGCTGTCTATTATTTAACAAAAATCCCTGCAATTGATGCCGTTTTGGCCGGACATTCACATAGCATATTCCCGGGACCTGTTTTTAAGCATCTTCCTAATACAAATATAAAAACCGGTAAAATCAATGGAAAACCGGTTGTCATGGCAGGTGCCTTAGGGAGCCGCCTCGGGATAATTGATCTCAAAATTGAAAAAAAAGCAGATTCGTGGAAGATAGTAAACGCCTCCTCCTTTACAAGGTCCATTGCTGATGAGTCAGGCAAATCTCTCGTGAAAACTGACAAAGGTTTGTATAAATTAGTGAAGCCCGAGCACCAGGAAACAGTAGATTTCATTAAGAAACTAGGTTTGTAGCCCTGTTAATTACTACTAGTAATTAAACATTCAAAAAACAGAAAAACCGGGATTTTCCCCCGGTTTTTTGTGTTTACACGAAAAGATGACCCGATACGTAAATT
>JAIMAD010000634.1 GCA_023512145.1 Bacillus sp. (in: firmicutes)
CCCATACTATCCGTAAAATCATTTCAAGCTACCCAAGTTTCATTCATACAAAAAACAAAAAAATCTATCCTTGAGCCATAGGAGCTTTGAGTGGATTTTTCATGGATATGGGCATTATTTTATTTTTCGATAAATTTAATAATTTCATCTCTCCTCTTTTTGTAAACATCTTTGCCTAATTCTCTTAGTTCATCCATATACGTCACATCATCAAATGGGACTTCCTCTCCTAGTTCTTCATTAATTCGAAGATAATCATCCTTAAGAAGCAGCTGACAATGGTAGGAAATCGATTCTGACGATAATTGAAGGGACAAGTCCAGTAACTTGGGTGTAACTTTCAGTGAAGGAAAATGGAATGGCAGCCAGTGTTTCACTCCCCAATATTTTTTTTTGTCATCTGTAAAATCAATCGTTTGCAGACCTGTTCCAAGTGATAATATTTTTATATCTTCCAAGCTTTTATTGAAATAATGGATGGCTTCTGTGAGACAGACTAATGATGGGTTATTTGCCCATAATCCACCATCGATCGATAAATATTTCTTGTCAACATTATTAGGGGGGAAATAGACGGGTGCAGAGCAAGAAGAAAGGACAGCATCCCACAGTTTTATCGAAAGGTCATCACTCTCCGGGTGACCGTAGTTTGAGTGATGGATGAACGGTTTACAGTGGGTAATATCCACGGCAGGAATGAGAAGTGGTTTATGAATGTCCTCAAGTGTCAATTCACCAAAGGCCTGTTTTAATAAAAATCGTAAATAACGATCACTATATACACTCTTGAAAAGACCAACTTTTGCTTGGCGGACAAAGATTTTTTTACCATAGTCCTGGTAACTTTTTTGGATTTCATTCATATTTTTATTTAATGAAACGGCTGCAGCGATAATTGCTCCCGTACTTGTCCCGGCAATCAAGTCAAATATGTCTCCAATCGGTTGCTGATATTCATCTTCCAATGCTTGTAAAATGGCAATCGCAAAAATACCACGAATCCCACCTCCATCTATGCTCAACACTTTCATTCACCTTCACCTAAATTACCCTCGTTTAGCTAAGTTTTCCCGTCCATGTTAAAACTTATTACAGATATTTGGCGAAAAAAATAGTCCCTGTAATTTCAAAGGACTACGTCTATCATTTATTACTTTCTTGCTTGCTTGCTTGCTATTTGCTACTATTTGTTTACCTCTTTACTCTCACCATAAAAATTACTTAAAAATAGTGGCGATGATTTGATCATAAGTCATACCAGAGTTCACTTCAAATGCACCAGGGCGCAAATTCTTTTGGAGCCCTTTTTTTTCTATATCTTGCGAGAATTTAAAAGCATCGGTGACGACGATTTTTGCATCAACGAGCATTCTGCCAACATCGATGCTGGTC
>JAIMAD010000635.1 GCA_023512145.1 Bacillus sp. (in: firmicutes)
ACACCATCAGTGGAAGAAATTATTAATCGCTTGCGGAAGGCCCAGGAATTGGGGGCGGATATACCAAAACTGGCTGTAATGCCAGCAAGTAATTCGGATGTGCTGACCCTTTTGGAGGCGACTAATACGATGTCGGCACACTATGCAGACAGGCCATTTATCACTATATCCATGGGGAAAAAGGGTTTAATTAGTCGATTGGCAGGATTTGGTTCAGTGATGACATTTGGGACGGCTGGAAAAAGATCGGCTCCAGGACAGGTCGACGCAACAGAATTGCGAAAAGTGCTCACCTTTTTAGAATCCAACCAATAAATAGGATAAGAAAAAGGAAGGTTCTAATGTCCCCAACATTGGAACCTTCTTTTTTTTCTAAGGATCTTTTCGTAATCTCAATTTTAATGTTAAATACGTAAAAAAAGTTAACTAAAAGATATCCCGATACTTTCAATAGATATGGGTTTAGATATTGATTCGAAAAACAACAATCTATTCGAAAACAGCCTTTTGTAGAGATAAACAACTCCCTATGAATTTTTGGGCTATACAAACTTGCGGAAAACAGTTACACTATTCCTAAACTTATAATTCCAATGTGAAAGGTATGAATTTAAATGTCAGGTGAAATTCGTTCAATACCTCGACCACTTGTTAAAACAAACCAGTTGGTTATCGTTGTTAGTGTTCTGTTAACATGGGTGTCTGGACAAGAATGGTTCTTATTGATTCCGTTGATTGCCGGACTAATGGGGATATTTTTTAGTTATAATCCAATTATGCAAATCGGTAAACGATTCTTAAGGAAAGAACCTAATGCGTACATCCCTGAAGATTTCGATCAACAGCAGTTCAATCAGAAAATCGCCGTTTTCTGTTTAGGAATAGGGTTCCTTAGCTTTCTCCTTGGATGGAGCACTCTAGGATATGTGTTCACGATACTTGTTGCAGTGGCAGCAAGTGTTGCCATTTTAGGTTTTTGTGTTGGCTGCTTTATTCATTTTCAATGGAAACAATATCAATATCGTCGGACAATTGTATAAAACATGATTAAATGAAAGCTCTTGCTAATTGCAAGAGCCTTTTTTTGTAGAAAGATATATATGGTGGAAGATGTACTGAAAACTCCCTATCACGAACGTCAGCTAGTAAGCAACAGGTTGATTCCGTCGTATCCATCCATATGCATAATTATTATGTAATACTTATTCGAATAAATAAACCTTCTGGAATGGTGACACTCATTATAAAACTGACTTATCTGTTTTTAGCCAACTGATCTCTGTCGGGAGCTTGAGGTGGTTGTTCCAGCTATCCATTTTTAATCATAATGTTTGCACCGTCTTCTGCAAATTCTGCAATTTCAGCTGTAAGTCGAACGTAGTGTA
>JAIMAD010000636.1 GCA_023512145.1 Bacillus sp. (in: firmicutes)
TCTCACCAGCCCCGTCCTCCCGCAGGAGTCTTCGTGCCTGCAGCGAAAATCAATATAGGTTTTTATACACCCTAAATGAAAAAGGTATAATTCCCTCAGAATATGAGGTATTATACCTTTTTCATATTAATTAGGAGGACTTTTTCAGTGCCTTCTGATTGTATGGGTGTTTCTTTTCATGGAGATGTATTCCTCTGTTCAACGGTTTTGGTGTTATAGGGGTGGTGTCAGGGACTACTTGTGGTGGAGGAAATTGTACAGGATTTTTGAAAAAAACTAACTATTCTTAAAAAGAGTCCTTGCACTCATTTCTAAGCGGTGATATTATAAAATTATAAAATCTAAACGTTTACATTGTTAATAGCTATCAAGAATCTTCCATAATCTTTATTAGTTAGAGGGTTTGTAGCTAGAAATCTAAACGTTTAAATTTTAAGCTGGTTTATTTAGGGGTTTATATATGATGGAACACAAACCAACAATTGAAGATGTTGCAAGGCTTGCGAAAGTATCGATTGCAACTGTTTCTAGGGTGATTAACAACCAAGGTGGAGTTCGAAAAGTTACGGAAGATAGAATTGTAAACGCTATCAAGGAACTTGGTTACATACGCAGTGCAGTGGCAAGAAGCATGAAAAGTAAAAAAACCAATACGATTGGCATTATCGTGCCAGACATTACCAACCCGTTTTTCCCGCATGTTGTTGCCGGAATTGAACAGAAAGCAAGAGAAAAAGGATATTACACGATTCTTAGCAGTACAAATGAATCCCCGATTATCGAAGAAGAAATTGTTAAAATTTTCATTGAAAGAGGAGTAGACGGTGTCATAATAACGACAGCAAATGAGACAGGAGACCATATCAAGTTGTTACAGGATCAGGGTATTCCAATTGTTGCTGTTGACCGGGCAATTAAAAATTTTGAAGTTGACACGGTTTTAGTTGATAATGTGAATGGATCGTATCAAGCTGTCCGGCAATTAATTTTGCTAGGACATGAAAGAATTGGGATTATTTGCGGGCCGCAAAACACAACGCCAGGGCGTGAACGTTTTTTAGGCTATAAGAAGGCACTAGAGGAATATAATATTACCCTTGATCCAAGCTTGGTCATTCAGGGAGACTTTATGGAAAATAGTGGTTATAGGGCTGCGGTGCACCTATTTTATTCGAAAAATAAACCGACAGCTATTTTTTCCTCCAATAACCTGATGACAATCGGTTGCATAAAAGGATTGAGCGAGTTGGAATGGAAATTGGGAGAGGAAGTTTCCTTTATCGGCTTTGATGATGTCGAAATTGCCACCTTCATCAAACCGAAACTATCAGTAGTTTCCAGAC
>JAIMAD010000637.1 GCA_023512145.1 Bacillus sp. (in: firmicutes)
GAATTAAATTCCTCGAGCATGCTGATCATTCCCATTACGGTTCCGCCTGCCTTCATAAAATCGTCTACAATCAGGACACGCGAACCTTGCTTCATGCTGCGTTTGGACAATACCATCGTCTGGATTCTTTTTGCTGAACCAGAAACATAATTTATATTTACTGTTGGCCCTTCCGTAACCTTATTGTCCCTCCGGACAATCACTACAGGGACATTCAACTGGCTTGCTACTGCGTACGCGAGCGGTATCCCTTTTGTAGCAACTGTCATAACTACATCTATTTTTACATTGGCATAGGCTGAGGCAATAATGCGTCCTGCCTTTTGGACAACCTGTGGGTTACCCAAAATATCCGTTAAATATAAATATCCACCAGGTAAAAGCCTATCAGGACTGGCAATTAACTCACACAATTCCCTTACAAATGGTTCTGCTTCTTCGCGACTTACATTTACAAAAAACTTAACGCCACCAGCAGCCCCAGACACTGTTTGTAATGTTCCAATTCCCCTTTGTTCAAAAGTCTCTTTAACGATAGCTAAATCTTCACTAATCGATGACTTTGCCGACGAATATCGTTCAGCAAAGAAGGTAAGTGACACAAGCTGGCATGGATGGTCCAATAAATAACTTGTCATATCGATTAAACGTTCACTACGGCGAAATTTCATAACAATCCCCCAAAACACGAATATTCTAGTGAAATAGTACCACTTTCATACGCCTTTAATCAAGTGAATGCCGTTCACCTAACAATCGAACAGCAAATACTTGGTCACAAAATCCTCTTAGTCCATTATAAATTCGATGCATTCGAGAATCATGCTGGACAATTCCAAAGACGGTTGGCCCACTGCCGCTCATTAAGACAGCATCCGCTCCAAAACGTTTCATTTGCTCTTTTATTTGTGCAACTTCAGGATGAAGGTTTAACGTTACCTCTTCTAAGACATTCCCTACATTTTTACACACCTTTTGATAATCCTGTTCGTAAATCCCCTCAATCATGCCAGGAATATCAGGATGGTTCATTCCATTTATATCAAGTCTTCGGTAAACTTCTGCTGTAGATACCCCTATAAAAGGCTTTGCAAGAATAACCCAACACGTTGGCGGTACAGGTAGCTCGGTGATAATTTCTCCTCTACCCTTAGCAAGTGCCGTCCCACCATAAACACAAAACGACACATCTGATC
>JAIMAD010000063.1 GCA_023512145.1 Bacillus sp. (in: firmicutes)
GGTTTTCTTACTGGATAAGAAAGTATAAACGGTTTAACTTTGAGAATCATCCAGCTTAAAGCTTATCCTTTCTATTGAATAAATAAAAACCTATATTCCTGGTACAATTATTCCTCGGTAATAACCAAAAGCCTTGCGTTTTTCTTACTAAATTGTCATAACAGAACTCGTCCTGCATAAACTTGTACAAAGATTAAATGGCAGGTCGCCTTGGTCAGGGAGAATATCGAAAAGGCTTTTATTTTTTCCGATAATCCTAGGCATGGTGCTGGAAAACTTAACAAGGGGACGGGGTTAATCTAATGAAATTGATTTTGAAGCTAGTTATTTTTTCCCTAGTGGTCTCGCTACTCTTTGCAAATACTCCTCAAAAGGTTGATGCTTCCATTGGTGTCAGTGCTGCGAGTGCTGTTTTATTAGAGCAGAAATCGGGTCGCATCCTATTTGAAAAAGATGCACATACAAAACGAAGAATAGCTAGTATCACAAAAATCATGACAGCAAAACTCGCAATTGAATCAGGAAAAATGAATCAATATGTAAAAGTGAGTGAAAAAGCGACTCGTGCCGAAGGGTCATCAGTTTACCTAAAGCCTGGAGAAGAAATTAAGCTTGAGGACCTAGTATATGGTTTGATGCTGAGATCGGGCAATGACACTGCAGTTGCGATTGCTGAATATGTTGGGGGCAGTATTGATGGGTTTGCCTATTTAATGAATCAAAAGGCAAAGGAAATAGGAATGGTAAATACGAAATTCGCCAATCCACATGGTCTTGATGACCATGAAAATCACTATTCAACAGCGTATGATATGGCGGTGCTAATGCGTTATGCCATGCAAAATACTACATTCAGGAAGATTGCTGGTACGAAGGTATATCGAGCTGAAAATTCAACTCAGGCTTGGGATCGTGAGTGGAGAAACAAAAATCGCTTGCTAACAAAATATAAATATACCACCGGTGGAAAAACCGGTTACACAAAACGAGCAAAGAGAACGCTTGTCACAACTGCCACAAAAGGGGATATGGATCTAATTGCGGTAACCTTAAATGGTCCAGATGATTGGAATGATCATATTTCTATGTATGAAGATGGATTTCAGGGGTTTGATATGGTGGAAGTTTTAACGGAGGGAAAAGTCGAGATAGCAAAAAATAAATATTATCAAAATAACTTGTTTGTAAAGAAAACAATTGTTTATCCTGTAACGAGTAATGAAAAGGAGCTATTTACCATTAAGTACTTGTTGAATAAGCCCCAGAAAAAATGGACGGATTCAAAAAAGAAGGAGGAAATTGTCGGTAAGGCAGAAGTTTACTTGGATGGAAGAGTTGTCCAGGAAACACCAATATACTACCAAGTTGTTCCAGAAAAGGAGAAAGGTCTATTTCATTTTGTTACGAAATTTTTTCTTTCCTTCATCGGTGTGAATGGCAATGGTTAATTATATTTGGGTATTCATGACAATCATTGGAATTGCCTTTGCGCTGATCAATGGGACGATGGTAGAAGTGAATAAGGCGATTTTTGATGGGGCAAAGGAAGCGGTAACTCTTTGTATTGGCCTAATTAGTGTGCTTGTTTTTTGGCTTGGAATGATGAGAATTGCAGAAGAGTCTGGCCTGCTTGGTCGGCTGGCTAAACTATTTCGCCCATTTGTTAAATTTTTGTTTCCTGAAGTGCCGCCACATCATCCCGCAATGGGGTATATATTATCAAACATGATCTCTAATATGTTCGGTTTAGGTAATGCTGCTACTCCCCTTGGGATAAAAGCGATGGAGGAACTACAAAAATTAAATGGCGGGAGGGATACTGCAAGCAGGTCTATGGTCACCTTTTTAGCGATTAATACTGCAAGTATTACTATTATACCAACAACTGTTATTGCAATAAGAATGAATTATCACTCTGCATCCCCTACCGAAATTGTCGTACCAACCATTATTGCGACGATTATATCTGCTATTGGGGCAATCATAATTGATCGTTATTTTTATTATCGTAGAAGTAGAAAAGGATGAATGCGTATGGAGCTAATTTCTGTTATTTCGCTAACGTTTATCCCCTTACTAATTGGGTTTATTCTTTTATATGGTACATTTAAACAGGTACCGACCTATGAAAGCTTTGTTGAAGGCGGTAAAGAAGGTATTAAAATTGCTGTATCAATCATACCATTTCTTGTTGGAATGCTTGTAGCTATCTCAATATTCCGTGCATCTGGTGCATTGGAGGCATTAATGAATTGGATACGACCATTAATGAAATCTTTGGGTGTCCCTGCTGAAATTGTCCCATTGTTGATTATCAGGCCCATTTCTGGAAATGCAGCACTTGGAATGACTAGTGATTTAATTGCTGTTTATGGTCCTGATTCTTTTATTGGACGGCTGGCGTCAATCTTGCAAGGAAGTACAGACACGACATTTTATGTTTTAACCGTTTATTTCGGGGCGGTCGGGATTAAAAAAATGGGAGATGCTTTAAAGGTTGGCCTCCTTGCTGACGTAGTCGGAATCATTGTTGCAATTATAGTGGTGGCCATTATTTTTGGAGCAAATAGATAAAGTCCAAAAGCAAGTTCCATAATACGGAGCATGCTTTTTTTTTATTAACAAAATTTATGCCATTGAACTTCGATAAATGTGCAGCCCCAACACCCGTACTGCAAGTGTACTTCGCTCTTCTGACTTCGATATGTCAACACCTGAATCGCAATGCTCTTTTGTATTTCCTTTATCTTAGTCCAAGCGCGCAAGGAAACACGTACTGCTAAACGTGCGCTTACGCTTTTTATTTTAGTCTCGATAATACTCTCTACTTTGAAAAAAGGAGAAATTGTGTCATAATTCATAAGGATAGAATTATGAATTCTTTTCCATTGAAATAGGAAAGAAATTAGTCCTTATGAAGCTAATGGCAAATAACAGCCTAGTTATCAATAAACAGATAAATATGAGGTGGAATGAATGGAAAGATTGCAAAAGGTGATTGCTCGAGCGGGCATTGCTTCTAGAAGAAAAGCTGAGGAATTAATTAAAGAAGGCAGAGTAAAGGTGAATGGAAAAGTTGTTACAGAGCTTGGTGTGAAGGTATCATCATCCGACAAGGTATCCGTAAATGAAGTACAGATTGAGAAAGAAGAACCAGTTTATTTTCTTTTATATAAACCAAGAGGTGTAATCTCTAGTGTTAATGATGAGAAGGGCAGAAAGGTAGTGACTGATTTCTTTCCATTATTAAAAGAAAGGATTTATCCGGTAGGAAGGCTTGATTATGATACATCAGGTTTATTGCTGTTAACAAATGATGGGGAATTTGCAAATTCGCTCATGCACCCAAAAAGTGAAATCCAAAAGGTATATGTTGCCAAAATAAAGGGAGTCCCTGTAAGAGAGAGCCTTAGGAAATTAGAAAAAGGAATTCATCTTGAAGACGGGAAAACAGCACCAGCCAAAGTGAAAATGCTCTCATCTGATAAGCTAAAACAAACTTCTATTGTTGAAATTACAATCCATGAAGGTAGAAATCGGCAGGTTCGTAGGATGTTTGAAGCAATAGGACATGATGTTTTAAAACTAAAGCGGGAACGATATGGCTTTTTGGAATTGAACGGCTTAAAGGCGGGGGAAGCAAGAGAACTAACCCATCATGAAGTAAAACAAATGAGGGCGCTGACTTTAGGTGTAACGAAAAAGAATTCATAAAACGACACAATTAACATTACGACCGTGTTGTAAAGTGGTATAATTAGACATTGTATCATGTGATTTACTTGGAGGGTTATTTATGAAAAAACGGCGATTAGCCATAAGATCAATCATCTTACTTATACTAGGTGCTGCCGTTGTTTACACGCTCTATGCAAATTTCACTAAAGATAAGAATCAAAAAGTCGTCGTTGGTGCTTTTGCACCTGATTTTTCCTTGACTGATATGCAAGGGACCAAACATCGTCTTTCTGATTATCGGGGACAGGGAGTATTCTTGAATTTCTGGGGAACGTGGTGCCCTCCATGTAAAAAGGAAATGCCTTATATCAATAATCAATATCATCAATATAAAGATAAAGGTGTTCAGGTCCTAACAGTTGATATCAATGAATCTCCACTCGCTGTTCAGCAATTTGCAGATCGGCTCAAGCTAGATATCCCAATTATGATTGATACAGACGAAGAGGTTATGAAAACGTATGGTGTTGACCTGCTTCCAGCTACAATTTTGATTGATAAAAATGGTAAGGTTGTTAGCTTTCATACGGGTGAACTAACTGAAAATACAATTAGGGAATTTATGGAGAAAATTAAACCTTAAGGTTGTAGGGAGTTTATTTTATGAATGATGTTAAATGTGAATGCGGGCATGTAAATCCACATGGAACCGTTTTGTGTGAAGCATGTGGGAAAGTGCTGGATGAAAAGGTAACCGATAACCAGCTTCATGACATGCGCTACGAAGGAAGTGCACGGCGCTCACAAACATATAATAAAACAGTTGTTGATAAAATATGGAATTTCTTTTCATCAGTAAAGATTGGCATTTGGCTGATTATCATTACCTTAATCGCTTCATCGCTCGGAACAATTTTGCCACAGGAGATGTATATTAACTTACCTGCTGAAGTGTATTACGAACAAGAATATGGCTGGGTCGGAGAACTATATTATCAATTAGGTTTTAATAATTTATATGGTTCATGGTGGTATTTACTATTAATTGCGATGCTAGGTGTTTCGCTTGTTATTTGCAGTCTCGATCGAGTTGTACCCCTTTATAAGGCCCTTAAAGCCCAAAGAGTAACAAGGCATGAAGGCTTTTTAGAGCGACAGAGGATTTTTGGCGTAAATGAGATAGCTTATGATAATACTGATTTTACAATAATTAAAAAGAATTTAAAGGAAAGACACTATCATGTACGTGAAGAAAACGGCGATTTGTTGGCTGAAAAAGGACGGTTTTCCCGCTGGGGCCCGTATGTCAACCATGTGGGGTTAATTATTTTCTTATTAGGCGGGATGTTACGGTTTATTCCTGGAATGTATGTAAATGAGGACCTATGGGTGCGGGAAGGAGAAACGGCTGTCGTTCCTGAGACGGATGGTCAGTTTTATCTAAAGAACAACGAATTCATTATAGAACACTATGATAAAAGTAAAGACAAAAAGTTTGAAAAGGCGCTTACCATGGCTGGTGAAGTCGTAAAAAACTACCAATCGGATGTTGTACTTTATAAGCGCAGCGGTGAGATCCTACCCGGTGAAAAACCTAAGCTTGAGGAAGTAAAGGCGCATAAGGTGCGTGTAAACCTGCCCTTATCATTTGAAGGTTATTCTGTCTTCCAAGCTTCTTTTAGGAATGAACTTGATGCCATGTCATTCACATTGACAAATAAAACAACAAATCAATCCATTGATGACTTAGTAGTCGACCTACGCAATCCAAAGGCGAAGTATGATTTGGGTAACGGTTATTCTGTCGAAATTCTGAATTATTTTCCAGACTTTGAATTTGATGAGTCTGGGGATCCGACTACCAAATCGCGTGTACCCAACAATCCTGCTTTTGTCTTTCGAATGATTTCACCTGAGGTGCCAAAAGGGGAAACGAGTTTCGTGGCAATCAAGCAAACGATAGAGCCTTTTGGGGATAATCAATATAAACTAGCTTTTAAAAAGATAGACACCAAAAATGTTTCAGGGTTTATTGTTCGGAAGGATTCAACATTATGGGCAATCATCTTAGGGGGGATCCTTTTTATGATTGGAGTGATGCAGGGTGCTTATTGGAACCACCGCCGGATTTGGATTCAAAACAAAAACGGACAAGTATGGGTGGCAGCACATACAAATAAAAATTGGTATGGTCTAAAACGAGAGATAGAAACAGTTTTAGTAAATACGAAACTTGGTATGCCTGACGATCAACTTCAAAAGGAAACCGAGGATAAGGAGGAAGTCTAGTTGGTAACACTAAGTAGTAATCTACTATTTATAGCCTTTATTCTTTATTTAGTTGCTACTTTATTCTATGGTGGGTCAATTAAAGCAAAGAAGGCTGAGGATGAGAAGAAAGGAACCAACAAATGGGGTAAAATCGCCGTATTTTTAACCATTATTGGTTTTGTAGCGCAGCTGGGGTATTTTATTACGAGGTGGATTGCAGCGGGCCATGCTCCAGTTAGTAATATGTTTGAATTTACAACATTTTTTGGAATGGCCCTTGTAGGTGCATTTATTGTTATTTATTTTATCTATCGGACAACACTGCTTGGATTATTTACAATGCCTGTAGCCATCTTGGTTATTGCCTATGCAAGTATGTTCCCAAGCGATATTACACCATTGATTCCAGCTTTACAAAGCTATTGGCTTCATATTCATGTTACCGCTGCAGCAATTGGGGAAGCAATCCTTGCGATTAGTTTTGCAGCAGGACTAATTTATCTCGTTAAAGTGATTGATCAAACAAAGAAAAGCAAGCGGACCTTTTGGCTTGAAATGGTTATGGCCTCGATGGTGACAGTGCTTGGATTTGTTCTCGTTTCATCCTTATTTTCGGCGCTAGATTATCAAGAACAATTCAAATGGATTGATAAGAATGAAAAGGCGGTCATTGTTGAATATACAATGCCTTCAATCGTCGGGCCGCACGAATGGGAACTTACGACGAAGGATGCCTTTAAACCGCTTGTAGCAGCGCCTGCTTTTATTAATGCGAAGAAATTAAATACAGTTATTTGGTCCTTAATCGCGGGCATAGTATTATATGGTTTAATTAGACTAGCATTAAGAAAACGGATTTCAGCTGCACTCCAGCCATTTGTTAAAAATATAAAACTCGATTTTATTGATGAAATCAGCTATCGTTCCGTGTTAATTGGTTTCCCAGTATTTACGCTTGGTGCACTCATTTTTGCGATGATATGGGCGCAATTGGCGTGGTCCAGGTTCTGGGGATGGGATCCAAAAGAAGTTTGGGCGCTGATTACGTGGTTATTTTATGCAGCATTTTTACATTTACGTCTTTCAAAAGGCTGGCACGGGGAAAAATCAGCATGGCTGGCCGTCATTGGCTTTGTGATTATTATGTTTAACCTTGTTGCAGTTAATTTGGTTATTGCAGGTCTCCATTCCTATGCTGGTTAATTGTTTGCAAATAGACTCGCAAATAAATTTTATCGCAGATTAACGGGCAGTAAAACCCCCACTTCAAGACTCATTAGAATTGATGAAGGATAAGTGGGGGATAAACTGCCCGTAAAGGCCCGATTGGTTCATCTAACCCTCAGTGGGGGATGAAGAAAACTCCCACTGATGGAAGATTCACTTTATAGCCTTCACTTTCAAATAAGTGAAGGTTTTTTCAAAAATAAATTATATTTATTAATAAATTATTACATTGTCAATTTTTCGACACTTTTAATAGGGGTAATTACCTTGAAAACATGGTAAAAGAGTAGACCGTTTTGTAAAATAAACTCTATGGGGGGATTTATTATGGAAAAAGACGTGAAAATTTTGGTGGTAGATGACGAGGAAAGAATTCGTCGTTTATTAAAAATGTACTTAGAACGCGAAGATTATACAATTGATGAGGCAGAGGATGGTAATGAGGCACTAACTAAAGCGTTTGCAAATGATTATGATGTCATACTTCTCGACTTAATGATGCCGGGTAAGGATGGAATTGAAGTTTGTCGTGAATTAAGGGAAAAAAAGGCAACACCAGTAATTATGCTTACGGCAAAAGGGGAAGAAATCAATCGTGTTCAAGGCTTTGAAGTAGGAACAGATGATTATATTGTTAAACCATTCAGTCCAAGGGAAGTTGTCTTACGAGTAAAAGCACTGCTAAGAAGGTCATCACAAACAAGTTATCTGCAAACGGAAACAACTACGAAGGATGTCATTGTGTTTCCACACTTAACCATTGACAATGATGCTCACAGAGTTACAGCTGATGGTAAAGAAGTAGCCCTTACACCAAAAGAATATGAATTATTATTCTTCTTAGCAAAAGCACCGGATAAAGTTTTCGATCGTGAACAGTTACTTAAAGAAGTTTGGCATTATGAATTTTTTGGCGATTTACGGACGGTTGATACACATGTCAAACGTCTTCGTGAAAAATTAAATAAAGTTTCTGAACAAGCTGCAAGAATGATTGTTACAGTTTGGGGTGTAGGCTACAAGTTTGAGGTTATTAATGAATGACCTTTTTAAGAAGTGTTGTAGGCAAGCTTTGGATTACCATCCTTTTATTAGTATCATTTGTTCTGTTAATCTTAACGATCATGCTTCTCGAATTTTTTCAAAATATTAATACTCTTGAGATGAAAGAGGATTTAACCAATACTGCTGAAAAAATTGCCAACGTTTTAGAACGACATTCGAACGATAAACTACCACTTGGTTTAGAAATATCATGGGAAATTATCGATGATGTCACCAAAGTGGTTATCATAAAAAATGATAATGAAATTTATTACTCACCAAACACAAACAGTGCAAAAAAATTATCATTACTTGAAATTAATAGCGATTCGGAATTATCTAGCGTTTTCCACGAAAACAAAACAGTTGAAAAGATTTCAAACCTTTTAGCTGAAAACGGTGATAAAGAAGCCAACTATGCAATTATTGGTGTCCCATTACAACTTCCTGGTGAAAAAAATAGCGCTGTTTTTATTTACCAATCGTTGGAAGTGATGCAAGCAACATCCCATTCTACAACAAAGTTTATTTTACTTGTTGCCGGGGTCGCCATTATCTTAACGACTATTTTTGCATTCTTTTTGTCAACGAGGATTACAGCGCCATTAAGAAAGATGAGAGAAGCTGCCTTTGAAGTGGCCAGGGGGAAATTCGATACGAAGGTTCCCATCCTAACACATGATGAAATTGGCGAGTTGGCAACTGCGTTTAATCAGATGGGCAGGCAACTAAAATTTAATATGAGTGCTCTAAGCCAGGAAAAAGAGCAGCTTGCCAGTATATTAAGTAGTATGGCAGATGGTGTAATTACTTTTAATAGGGATGGAACTATTCTAATCACCAATCCGCCAGCAGACCGTTTTCTACAGTATTGGTATTATGAAAATGGAGAATTTAGTTCGGATTCAGAGGGTATCCCATCACAGGTAATGGATCTTTTTCAAGAAGTCGTCGATACAGAAATGGAACAAGTTGACGAAATTTCAATTCAAGGCCGGCATTGGGTCATTCTAGTTAGTCCGTTATATAGTAACCGCTTTATTCGCGGCGTCGTAGCCGTTCTTAGGGATATGACAGAGGAAAGACAATTAGATAAAATGAGAAAAGATTTTATTGCCAATGTTTCACATGAACTTAGAACGCCTATTTCCATGTTACAAGGTTACAGTGAAGCGATTGTTGATGATATTGCCGAATCACAAGCAGAGAAAAAAGAAATGGCAAAGGTCATTTATGATGAATCCTTGCGAATGGGCAGGCTTGTTAACGAGCTTTTGGACCTTGCCCGAATGGAATCGGGACATATGCAATTAACAATGGAAGAAATGGATATTCCCATATTTATTCGAAGGATTATCCATAAATTTCAAGGCTTGGCAAAAGACAACGAAATTAATTTGTTTGCAGAAATAGGGAATGAGATACCCACAAGTTCCTTTGACGCAGATCGCATTGAACAAGTCCTCACGAACTTAATCGATAACGCCCTTAGGCACACTCCTAAAGCTGGGACTGTTAAGATAAGTGTGACGTCAGAAGACAAGGGCATTTTAATAGAAGTAAAGGATTCTGGCTCGGGTATTCCTGAAGAAGATTTACCTTTTGTGTTTGACCGCTTTTATAAGGCAGACAAAGCGCGCACAAGAGGGCGGGCGGGGACAGGACTTGGACTTGCTATTGCAAAAAACATTATTGATACACATCGCGGACATATTTCTGTTCAGAGTAAAATTGGTCAAGGAACAACATTTTCCTTTTTTCTACCTCGAAATTAGCAAATATCCGTTTAATTTGCCGATTGTTCTTGATTCATGAGAAACAATTCGTAAGGGAAGCTTATTTTGTGGGAAGGTATCTAAGTTTTACTAAAGCTCATCCACAACTGGAATGAGCTTTTTTCACTGTAGGAAATGATAAAAGAATTTAATGTGGATAACTAAGAAAATAGTTATCTGAATCTGGAGCAAGCGCACTCGTGCTCCCTAGTGTACTTCTCCCTGTATGAACATCGGGATTAGGATGTTGACTTACCAGCCTTCGATAAGTCAACATCGAAAAAGCTTACGCTCTCCCGTGTTTCCAATACTCACTAGGGAGCGCAGCAGCCCGAACGAAGCGCTAGACTATCGATTGCTCCTTTTGTCCTTTATGCAAAATTTAATGATTATATTAAGTGGGGTATTGTGATTCCCTTTTCCCTGTTATATCTTTATTTTTGTCAAAAAAAAGACTATATTAATAGGGTGAAACTTTTTGTACATATATTTCGACTAATACTAATGAACGGGGAGGGGAATAGATGGACTCCGTTTTCGATGAACTTTACCAAAAATATCATCATGACGTTTTTCAATTTCTATTTTATATGGTTAGGAACAAAGAACAAGCTGAGGATCTTGTCCAAGAAGTCTATATTAGAGTATTTAAATCATATCATCGTTTTGAAGGAAAAAGCAGTGAAAAAACGTGGCTATTTTCGATTGCGAGGAATGTGGCGATTGACTTTTTTCGCAAACAAAAGGGCTGGAAGGATAGATTACTCGATAAATTTGATTGGTCAATTAATCAGGTGAAGGATGAGCAGCTAATACCTGAAGAGATTGCTGCCCAAAAAGAAGAAATTAAGTGGGTTTACGAAAGCCTGGAGCATTGCACAGTCGATCAACGAGCAGTGATAATTTTACGCTATTTACAGGATTTATCGATTGCTGAAACTGCCCTAGCTTTAGGTTGGACCGAAAGTAAAGTTAAAACGACACAACATCGTTCTTTAAAGGTGTTAAAGAAGCAAATGGAATATTTTGCCGAAAAGGAGGGATTAGCTAGTGAAAAAGTCAGAGTGGAGCGATAAACAGCTCGAGGACTTACTACGGCAAATGCCTAAAATACAAGATGATCGCGACCCTCGTGATATTTACCGAAATCTTCCTATAAAAAAACATAAAACAAAACAATGGCTTTTACCAAGTATTGCTACGGTCACTGCTTTCCTACTTCTCTTTATCTTGGTTCCTAGGGTAATGGATGGAACATATTTACTTGATAATGCTAGTGAAGAAGAATTTTCAGAAGATAAGGAAGTGTCCTTTTCTGAGAATAATAATGATTCAAGTATAGCTTTGAAAAAAGAGGATACTTCCTTAAAGGAAAGTTCTATACAGGACACAAAAAAAACAGAAAATAAAGAACTAATGGGAACTGAGAGTAGTATAAAAACTGCTATTTATGAGGACGAAGTGGGTAATGGAAAGGTCTTAACCTATTGGATTCCAGATCGACAAGGACAAATACTTATTCCAGTTTCTACCTTGGTATCTGATAGTAAAGATCAATCATGGCTTCCTTTATATACTGAAACGATGGCAAATTTAACAGAAACAGCATGGGGGTTAAGTGATTACTACCCACTTGATGTGACCCTAAATGAAAAATCGGATACTCTTATGGTTGATGTACCTACAAACCATCAGTACGGACAAGGATCAGCCGCTGAGAGGAATTTTATTCAAGTATTACAAAAAGATATCACATCAAATAGTAGTAATCTAAATAAAATAAAGTTTTCAACAAATGGTGTCCCTGGAATAGAGCTAGGTAATTATGGGAGGATGGAAAATCTAGACCTTGTCCAAGAGAAAAATCAAGCCTTTTTCATATACTATTCCGAGGGAAATGATTTCCCCTTCTTAGCGCCATCATCAGAAACATACCAAGATATAACTACTGCGATAGCAGCAATGAAAAATGATCAACCTGTATTAGGCTTAAAAAAGTCGATTCCATCGTCACTGTTGATTCAGAATGTATCTATAAAAGGAAAAACATTAGATGTGACTATTAAGGACAATTCCAGTCTGAAAGATGATCAACTTACATTAGCTTCATACGAGGCATTGTTATTGACCGCTAAAGAATTTGGATTAGAAAAGGTTTTCGTTAAGAATTCCCCGTTACCAAACCTTGGTCCTTTTGATTTATCAAAAGAAAACAAAGTACCGATCTCTCCAAACTTGCGTACAATTCAATAAGCATTCTAAAGACAACCTATACAGGTTGTCTTTTTTTAGTGATAGTGACTTGTAATCCCATTTCGAACTTGAAGAAGTTATATCTACTTTTCTATATTTATGAATAAAAAGGTGGAAGACTTCGAATAATAGCAAGGTTGCCTAAACGCTTCTCCCAAAATGACCTGTTCTAAATGTGAAAGAATTAACATAAAGTGTGGAGGAGAGGACCTGATAGAAGGAGGAAAGGAATAGAATGCGTGACTACATAAAAAGATTTTTAATTGCGATAATTATGGCACTTTGTGTCGGTTTGTTATTTTTAGGTGGTAGACATACACAAGCTGCAAGTTTACCTGGTACAAAAGGCATGAATGACCAGTGGATATGGCCAGCAGGTGGTGTCATTTCGGATACATACGGAACTAGAAAGGGTAAACATAAAGGCATTGATATCGCTGGAAAAGTGAACACCCCAATTCTTGCCGTTGATGATGGAATAGTGGTGAAATCCTATTATTCTAATACATATGGAAATGTGGTGTTTATTAAACATCCAAATAATTTTGTCACTGTCTACGCCCATTTAAATAAGCGAAGTGCAGGAGAAGGCCAAACGATTAAACAAGGTGCTATTATTGGGCAAATGGGTAAAACAGGACAAGCTACGGGGACGCATCTTCATTTTGAATCGCATCAAGTAGAATGGAGATATGATAAGTTATATTCATTAGATCCGGAAAAGCTTTTAGGAAAAACCAAAGTGGGTGAAACCGTCCAAGGTGGAATCGCAGGAATTAGTAATGATGTATTGGAGGCAAGTTCACATCTTAAGTCCCAAAATGTAGAGAATTCAAACCGATATATAGTTAAACCAGGTGACACATTATTCGCAATTTCAATAAAAAGGAATATCTCGGTAACTAGAATAAAAGATATTAACCAGCTTACAACAGATCTCATTAAACCAAAACAAATACTAATTGTTAAATAAGGGTGTCTTGTAATCCGTATACTCTGTGTGCGGATTTTGTATATATCAAAGAAATGCTCTAAAAAGTTACAAAGACACAAAATAGTAATTCTTTCTCTTAACAGAAAGTACTTTATCAAGTATAATTAGGATGTAATTTAATAACGATCTATCTTCGGGGCAGGGTGAAATTCCCGATCGGCGGTAATGAGTAATACTCTTAAGCCCGCGAGCCTTTTTTAAGGCAGGATTTGGTGTGATTCCAAAGCCGACAGTATAGTCTGGATGGGAGAAGATGGAGGTTCCGCATACGTTCAATAATTATAATTTACTGGACGTTTATTAAGCGTGCCTTTGTAA
>JAIMAD010000638.1 GCA_023512145.1 Bacillus sp. (in: firmicutes)
CACTTTACCTTGTTCCATTGTTGTTGCCTCCTAGTGTGCTATGCACACATTGTGTTACTATCCTTGCTTAAGCCTTTACAAGACAGAAAGTTTACCACTTTTTAATCCTACCGACAAACAAAAATAATTCTTTATTAATATAACAGCAAATTACTATATATGCAAGTCCCTCTCTGCAAATTCTATCCAACTATTTTTTATTTCTTCTATTATAGTCTTTTTCAGTATTTCAACTGGAATTGAATTCAACGCTATTTTATTCATTTGATTTCTAACAAATATGAAGAAATTTGTCATCCTCTTCTCTCAAAAATCTGCTATAGTAGTATTTTAGAAAGAATGAATAGGAATTGAGGCTAAGTAATGAAATGTATTTCCATTGATTTAGACGGTACCTTATTAAACTCGGCTCATGAAATATCTAAAGAGAATATAAAAGCCCTAACCGAATTGCATGAACTTGGACACCGCATTATTTTGAACACGGGTCGGGCTTATGCAGATGTAATTAAATTACCTGCAGTTCAAAATATGGAGGTTCCTATTTTTTGTATCAATGGTTCCGTTTTATACTCCGAAACGAAAGAACTGTTGTATGAGGCTACATTATCACTTTCGACTTTTAAAGAACTATTTGCGATTTTAAAGAAATTAGGGGTCGGAATTCTGATCTATACCAATTATGGCGGCTTTCCTTCCACATTGCCCCCGTTACATACTAAAAGTAAGGATGAGCTTACTAGGCTTTTTCAAGAATTCAATTACGATGAAATTCTTGAAAAAGACAATCTAAAAATCTATAAACTAATTGCATTAGTACACCATGATCAACTAGAAAAAATTGACGTGGTTAAAATGGAGTTATCTGGTAACCATGATATTTCGATAGCTTCTTCTTTTCCTAATAATGTGGAAATCACTTCACATGAAGCACATAAAGGAAAGGCGTTATTACGGTACCAGCAGATGATGAATCAACCTTTTGATGAAATTATCGCTTTTGGTGATGGTGGCAACGATCTCGCTCAATTTGAAGTTGCAACTACATCAGTCGCAATGGGAAATGCCCCTCACCACATTCAACAAAAAGCTGATATAATAACAAAAACAAATGACGAAGATGG
>JAIMAD010000064.1 GCA_023512145.1 Bacillus sp. (in: firmicutes)
GCAAGAGGGTCAAGAAATTTCCCCATATTTGTGACAAGGTTATGTTTGCGGGCATAATAACCATCAACCCAGTCTGTTGAAGAGGCAAAAATAAAAATCAATGCTCCAACAAAATGGGTAACCGGCAATGTGACGCCAAGAAGATGCATGTTGCCCCATGTAAATGGAACGAGCATAATAATCAAGAATAAAGGAATTAATAATATTCTTGATACCGTTATTTTATTTGGTATGTTCATAATTTTCCTCCGAATGTTTATTGAATGAGAAGAATAGTCATCAAGAGATGACTATTCGGTCTTCGGAACAAATTGAATCGTAATGTCCTGTCGAACCGCTTCAGTTGGTGCCACTGCATACTCAATCTTTTGATCATTCACATAAATGTCTGTGTCGACCGATCTTCCCACCACAATTACCGCTTCGCTTTCCGTTGATAAATCTACCGTCTGGTTTTCGGTAGCACCAGCTATAAGCGTCCCTTCAAAGAAGGATTTCCCTTTTCCGTTTTTAATACTAACCCAACTTTGTCCTCTAGAAACTAATTTCACAACAAATTTATTACTATTTTTTAAGGCATAGGTTGTATCTCTTCCACTGCTTTCTACTACTGTTATCTCTTGCTTTGGAACTTCAACCAATGAGGTCTCTTCTTCTTCTTCTTGCGTTGTATCTTCTTTCTCTTCTTCATCTTCTTTAGCTTTGTCAACTTTGTCATTTGTTTCCATTTTCACTTGATCATTTCCGTTATTAATTGGTTCCTTCGCATTACTTCCAACATTGTTATATATAAAATAATACACCAGACTGGCAACACCAATAATAAAAATTGCAATTAATATTTTAGGGATAACATCAAAAATTTTGGAATTTCCTTCTGGTAAAGTTTTTTGTGTTTTTACTCTTGATAATTGTTGCGGCAAATCCTCATGATAGCTAGCGGGAATTTCATTTTTATATGCTTCAAAAAGTTCATCAGGATTGAGGCTTAGTGCCTCTGCATATTGCTTAATAAAGGCACGTACATAAAAATTCCCCGGCATACTGGCATGGTTACCCTCTTCAATACCGGTTAAATAACGCTTTTGGATTTTTGTCATGGATTGTAAATCATCCAAACTTAATCCTTTTGCGATTCGGGCTTCTTTCAGTCGATTCCCTAATTCAGTCACTTGTAACACCTTCCAATTTTTTTAAAAATCAAAATCTCCAAAATCAGAACCGGAGAACATATTATGTTGGTCGACAACCTCGTATGTAATCTCTTCTTCCGCATCATTTCTCAACTCGATAATATAATCAAAATCATCGAGTGTGTACTCTGAATTTTGCACAAAAATATCAGGATGCTCTACTACTTTAACAGAAGGTAAACGCATTATTTCCCTTACTAGCTGCCAGTGACGCTCATTGGCACGTCTAGTTGAAACAATTCCATCGAGAATAAATAAATTATTTTGGTTGTACTCGTCTTCAATCAGTTGGTTTCGGATTGTTTGTTTTAGAAGGGTGGAAGAAACAAATAACCACCGTTTATTTGCACAGACACTTGCTGCGACAAGTGATTCTGTTTTGCCAACACGTGGCATTCCACGAATACCGATTAACTTATGTCCCTCCTGCTTAAACAATTCTGCCATAAAATCAACGAGTACTCCTAGATCATCCCTGACAAAGCGAAAGGTTTTTTTATCATCGGCATCTCTTTGAATATAGCGCCCGTGCCTAACCGCTAGTCTGTCTCGCAGTTTCGGTTCTCTTAGTTTAATTAATTTTATTGTGTCCATCGTATGTATAATTGACTCGAGTCGTTTTATTTGATCATCATCATTAACTAAAATCAACAAGCCTCGTCTACCTTCATCCACACCGTTAATCGTTACAATATTAATAGCTAGCATTCCCAAGAGGGAAGAAATGTCGCCCAATAAACCTGGACGATTTTTTTGAATTTCATATTCTAAATACCATTCTTTTTTCATTTTAAAAACCTCCTTTAAAGAAGTTTCGACAATTTTCACCTGTCCACACCTAATCCTAATAATAAATGATTTTGAATGAAGATGAAAGCAAAAACAATTAGAAAGATTATATATCAATATTTCATAGAATTTTTTAAAATAAAAAGAGAGGAGAAACCTCCTCTCTTAGCTGGCGCCATAATTGTGTGTGGGTTTAACCATTATTTTGAATAAGTTTAACCATTATATTTGCAATGGCCTGTTGTTCTTGTTTATCAGCTACTGACCAGAGGTCTGAAAGGATTCTTTCCTGTTCGTTTTTTGGCTCTACTTGGCTAGATAAGTAATCACCGATTTGGAAAGCGAGATTACTAACAGCTCCCTCACTCATTCCTTCATTTTGGGCTTGATGAAGACGATCAGCTAGAAAGTCCTCCCATTGTTTCCAGTTATCTAAAACAGACATTTTTCTACCTCCTCAAATAAAATAGTACAAACTTATTTTATGGAGAAGTAGCTTGAACTATACAGAGTAATTTATGAAATTTAAATATACCACCCACCATTTACACCAAGGATTTGACCGGTAATATAGGATGACTCTTCAGATAACAAAAATGTGACTGCCTTAGCTATTTCTTCTGGATGGCCAAGTCTACCCATTGGAATTTCTTCGGAAATCTGCTCCACCTCATTTTTTGTATAACCTGCCATCATCGGTGTCTCTATCGCACCAGGCGCGATTGCATTGACACGTATTCCATTTAGCGCAACTTCTTTACTTAATGCTTTTACAAAGGCAATCTGAGCCCCCTTCACAGCTGAATAAGCAACTTCACAGGCTGCTCCTGTTTGGCCCCAAATAGATGTAACAACAATGATATTCCCTGCCCTTTTACTAATTAATTTTGGAAGTAGTTCCTTTGTCAACATTAATGGACTTAAAACATGAACATTAAGTAGCGATTCTGCTTCCTCCTGATGTAAATCAATGAGCAAGCCTGATTGACTATTGCCGCCGCAATGGATGATGGCATCAAGCGAAAAGATGTGCGAACATACAGTTTTATATCCAATAGGATCTGCCAAGTCGCTCTGTATGGGAATATACTCGCCACTGTATTGGCCAAGCTTGTCGATTAATTCACTAATTGACTTCTTATTTTTATGATAATGTAAATATAAATGGTACCCTTTTGCTGCCAGGTTATTTGCAACGGCTTGTCCAATTCCACCGCTTGCTCCCGTTATCAATGCATATTTTTTCATTTTTTACACACTCTTTCTTTAAACAAAAAACTTTTCCTCACATAGAAAAAGCGCCGGATAAATGACGCTTTTTCTAGACTATTTTTTCTTTGGAACGACTTGGCATACTGAAAAGCGTTCCTCTGATAGGACTTCTGACGCCAATCCCAAAACATCCTTTAAGGAGATTTTTTCTAGTGTTGGCACGACATCAAAAAGGTTCATATCATTAAACGCATAACGGGTAAATTGATTAGCGATATACTCAGGTGAGTTTATCGCGCGTAGAAATGTCCCAATTTTCTTCTTAATCGCTCGATCTAATTGAGCTTCGCTAAACAAATTTCTGTCTTTTGCATCTAGAAGCATTTTCTTAAGCTTTTGGGCAAGTATATCCGGTTCACCTGTATCTCCACCGATCATTGCAAACCCAAAACCTTGTTCCTGCGAATAATCAAAAGAAAATGTTTCGTCTATTAATCCTTCATTATAAAGAAGATTAAAATTTTCCGAGCTTTTTCCGAATAGTAAATCAAGCAATACATTCATCGTTAATTCATTTTTCAACAAATCTGTGCCAGTTTGATCAACATGAAGTGCTTTGATACCTACTAAACATTTAGATGTTTGCACATTCATTTCAAGTACTTGTTTTTTTTCGGCAGCATGTGAGGACTCTGTTTCAAATTTACGCTTAATTTCAGGCATAGCCTTATATGTTTTCTTAGCTTGGTTTTCTCTCACTTGATTCATGATCTGCTCAGGATCGACAGGCCCAACAATAAACAGCATCATGTTGCTTGGATGATAAAATGTATTGTAACACTCATAAAGCCAATCTTTTGAAATGTGGGAGATAGATTCAATTGTTCCAGCTATATCAATTTTAACTGGATGGTTTTGATATAGATTTTGGATTAGACCAAAATATAAACGCCAATCAGGATTATCATCATACATCGTGATCTCTTGACCAATAATTCCTTTTTCTTTTTCAACCGTTTTATCCGAAAAATATGGCTCCTGAACAAAATCAATCAGTGTTGTTAAGTTCTTTTCCACATCAGACGTGCTCGAAAATAAATAGGCAGTCCGTGTAAAGGATGTAAAGGCATTTGCAGAAGCCCCTTGGCGACTAAATTGCTGAAAAACATCCCCATCTTCTTTTTCGAAAAGCTTGTGCTCTAAAAAGTGAGCAATCCCATCAGGTACCTTGACATACTCTTCTTTTCCTAGGGGAACAAACGTATTATCAATGGAACCATATTTTGTTGTAAAGGTTGCAAATGTCTTATTAAAACCCTTTTTTGGTAATATATATACATTTAAACCATTAGATAACTTTTCATGATAAAGTTCTTCTTGAAGCTGGTCAAACGTTATCTTCTCCATTATTTGCCCACTTCCGTTCCGGTTAAGAAATAAATCGTATCAAGTTCAATCTTTTTTGCAACGGCAACAATTTCCTCAGTGGTTACTTTTTGCATTTCATTTAACCATTTATCAAGAGAAATATCCGTACCAGCAACCACATTATGATAGAGCATTTCCGAAAATCCTCTTGCTGTGTCTATCGTTTCTAATATTTGATTTTGAATCACTGCTTTTGTTTGTTCAAGTTCTTGGTCAGTGAAATCACCTTTTCTCATGGCTTCTAATTGGTCGCGGATTATTCCTACTGCTTGGTCAAAGTTCTTTAAATCAATTCCTGACATAACCATCATTAGCCCTTTATGACTTTCTAGACGGCTTGTCACATAATAGGCAAGGCTTGCTTTTTCCCTGACATTGATAAATAGCTTCGAATGTGAAAAGCCGCCGAAGATACCATTAAATACCTGAAGAGCAAAATAATCTGGATTTCCATAAACGACATTTGTTCGATAACCAATGTTTAATTTTCCTTGCTTTACATCTTGCTCTTCTTTAACTTCGTTGACTTGAATAGTAGTATTTACTTCCTGTTTTGCCGTCTTTTTTGGAGTGCGGTTTTCAAACTGTAACAGCTCTGCTGCGAGTTTTTCTACTTCTTCCTCGACCACATCACCGAACACATAAAGATCCATTTCATCTTCTAAAAAAGCTCTTTGATAATAAGTGTATAAACTTTCTGGAGTAATTGCCTCAACATCAGTTGCTTCTCCATTCACTTGGAGAGCATAAGGCTCTTCTTTACACATTTCCTCAATAAGACGTACATTCGAATAATGCATTTTATCATCGAAAACAGACTGTATTCGTTGCCTAATTGTCCGCTTTTCTTTTTCAATTGTTTCTTCGTCGAAAGTATTTCCCGCAATATTTGGATTGCTCAAGATTTCTGCTAATAATTCAAATCCCTTTTTCAATAATGGACTTGGATCGCTAAGAAATTTTTCATTGGCAATTTCTAGCGAAAAACTGATAATATGGTATTCCCCTTTTTTGGCTAAATCAACAAAAAGTGTTGCACCGTAAAGTTCATCTAGGTAAGAGCGAAGTGCTGTAGTCGTCGTATATTTAGCTGAATTGCTTTGTAACACATGGGGAAGAATTGCTCGTTTTGTTACGTCCTCTTTTGATAAAGGTGCTTTCATTTTCCAAACAATTGTATTCGTTTTATACTTCTCTGT
The DNA here is from genome assembly GCA_023512145.1 of Bacillus sp. (in: firmicutes). Classification (GTDB taxonomy): domain Bacteria; phylum Bacillota; class Bacilli; order Bacillales; family Cytobacillaceae; genus Neobacillus. The sequence continues at coordinate 5,822 of JAIMAD010000064.1, forward strand.
CTTAATTAAATGAAGCTTATACCCTTTCATTTCTTTTACTACTTCAGTTAAAACGGGCATCAAATATCCTCCTTACTGATTACAAACAAAATCATTCCATTATATGTAAATATATAATAACTTATTTTTCACTAAATTACTATTCGTAAGACCTAAAACAGTTTTAGCTTTTCCCTTTATAATAATCCTATACCAATGAAAAGTAGGCTAAGAAAAAAGGCTGACTATTTAGCCAGCCTTCCCACTATTTTATACTAATCTTATATCCCAATAATTATTTCATTCATTATTTCATTATCGTTTTGCTGAATCAAAAGTTTCACCCGCTGCTTTAGGCGCTTGTGATGATTTTGAGAATAAAACTAAAGCGATTAAAGTTACTACATATGGAAATATCTTTAGGATAATTGGCGGAATAACTGCCAATTCAGGTATTACTTGTGATACGTTTGCAATTGTACTTGCAAAACCAAAAAAGAGTGCAGCACCGAGGATACCAAATGGTTTCCATTGACCGAAAATTAACGCGGCAAGTGCTAAAAATCCAAGGCCAGATACGGATCCAGTAAATTCTCCAGCATAAGTAACAATGATCAATGCGCCACCTAAGCCTGCAAAAGCACCAGAAATCATCACACCACTATAACGAATCGCTTGTACATTAACCCCCGCAGCCTCAGCAGCCTGTGGATACTCTCCACATGACCGTAAGCGAAGTCCGTATTTGGTTTTATAAAGAACAAAGGTGCTTACTAACAAAATGACAAGAACAAACCAAGTAGTCGGATATGTCTTAGTAAAAAGCAAATCTCCGATAATCGGAATGGATGACAAGAATGGTACATCCGAAGGAGTGAAACCACTTGTAATACGGATATTTCCACTACCTGTAATATTTCTTGCTAAAAATACGGTCAAAGCCATCGCAATCATGTTAATGGCTGTTCCACTAATAATTTGATCTGCACTTAAATTAATACTAGCAAATGCATGCAATAAAGAAAATAACATTCCTGCTACCATAGCCACTAATAAACCCGCCCATAGAACTTGCGAGTTATTTGACCATATATCTTGAAGATAGTTAATTGAAAGTGCACCTGCAAATGCGCCTATTATCATCAAGCCTTCTAGGCCAATATTGACAATTCCACTTCTTTCACTAAACAGACCTCCTAATGCTGTAATAAGAAGCGGCATGGTAAATATTATCGCATAAGGGAATATCTGCTCAATAATTGTCCACATATTATAATTCCCCCTTCTTAACAACAGGTCCATCGGCATCTTTCGCATTCTTACGACGTTTTTGAGACTTATTCATTATCCGTTCGATTAATACGCTAGTAGCCGCAAAATAAATAATAATAGCAATAATCGTATTTGCAAGTTCTGGCGGGATTTCAGTCATAGCATTCATAAAGCCTGTCCCTGAATAGAGGATACCGAAAAGAATGGCTGAAAAAAATACACCAATTGGATTGCTTGCACCTAGTAAGGCGACAGCAATACCGTCAAAACCTTGATTTGGTAAAATACCAATTTGGATACTAGAAGCATTCCCTGTATACAACGCCACACCACCAAGACCTGCGAGTGCACCTGAAATAAGCATTGATAAAATGATATTTCGATTAACATGCATACCTGCATATTCCGCTGCATGTCTATTGAAACCAACCGCTTTTAATTCAAAACCTAATGTTGTTTTATTGATAATAAAGGCAACAATGATGACGACAATAACCGCTAAAAATAACCCCAAATTAATGTATGATCCATCAAACATTTCTGTTAAAAAAGGAGCTCTTAATGTAGCTTCTTCTGATAATTTTCGTGATTCAGTTTCAAGAAATTCCCCTTTAAAATAACCAGGGACTGCATAGTACACTGTCCAATATGCAATCCAGTTCATCATTATTGTCGAAACAACTTCATGAACATTGAATTTTGCTTTTAGCAATCCTGGAATAAATGCCCATAGTGCTCCACCCAATAGTCCAACTAGCACCATTACAATAAGTAGTACAGGCCTTGATAAATCAAAAGTCAATGCAACTGCTGTAGCACAAAGTCCACCAATCAACATTTGACCTGATGCACCGATATTAAATAGCCCTGTCCGAAAAGCGAATGCAACAGAAAGTCCTGTAAATACCAATGGTGTTGCGGTTGCTAGCGTATTACCAACTCGTTCTATATTTCTTAAAGCGCCTTGGAATAAGTAAGTATATCCTTCAATAGGATTACTCCCTATGAATAGCATTAATATTCCACCTGCTAATAGCCCCAAAATAATGGCTATTATTGATATAATAGTGTTTCTCATACACTTCTCTCCTTACTTACGCCTGCCATCATTAGTCCTACCTCATTTTCATTGGTTTCAGAGGATTGTACAATACCTATGAGTTCTCCATTGTTAACGATGGCAATACGATCCGACAGTTGCAATACTTCATCAAGCTCCAAAGAGATTAACAGGACAGCTTTTCCATTATCTCGGTGCTCAATTAACCTTTTATGAATATATTCAATCGAGCCAACGTCCAACCCACGTGTTGGCTGGACAGCAATGAGTAAATCAGGATCTAATTCTAACTCTCTCCCAATAATCGCCTTTTGCTGATTCCCTCCAGATAAGGTTCTGGCTATAGAGGATGCACCTTCCCCTGAACGCACATCAAAGTTTTCTAATATTTTATTAGCATATTTTCTAATGGCAGAACGGTTTAATAATCCATGCTTGGCGAAAGGTTGTTTATTATACACTTCTAATACCATGTTGGATTCTAAGCTATAATCTAAGACCAGACCTCTTCTCTGTCTGTCTTCTGGAATATGACCAACACCTTTTTCTATTCTTTGACGAATGGGAATATTGGTAATATCTTGACCATTTAAGACTATCGTCCCTGATTCAACCTTGCGAAGACCTGTAATTGCTTCGACTAACTCTGATTGTCCATTTCCTTCTACTCCAGCTATACCGACTATTTCTCCTTTTCTTACATCAATAGAGAAATTCTTTAATCCCATCACTTTTCTGTTGTTTTTTGCAGAAACAGAATCTATCTTAAGTACCACTTCACCAGGTATACTTTCTTTCTTATCCACTTTAAAGTTAACATGACGACCAACCATCATCTCTGCAAGACTCGCTTGACTCGTCTCGGCCACATCCACTGTTCCAATTGATTTACCTCGACGAATAACTGTACAACGATCTGCGACCGCTTTAATTTCCTTCAACTTATGAGTTATAATAATAATCGATTTTCCTTCTTTTATGAGATTACGCATTATTTTCATTAATTCTTCTATTTCATTCGGGGTTAAAACGGCTGTGGGTTCATCAAAAATGAGCACTTCTGCTTCACGATATAGCATTTTAATTATTTCTACTCTTTGTTGCATTCCTACAGATATATCTTCAATTTTTGCATGCGGATCAACATTTAGACCATAATGCTTTGACAATTCTGCAATTTTCTTTGCAGCACTATCGATATCAAGGACAATTCCTTTTTTTAAAGGTTCACTACCTAAAATGATATTTTCTGTTACCGTAAAATTTTCTACTAGTTTAAAATGCTGGTGGACCATTCCAATTCCAAGATGGTTAGCCACATTAGGATTAGTTATACGAACTTCCTTTTCATTTATCTTAATCATCCCTTTTTCGGGTTGATACATTCCGAACAAAACACCCATTAAGGTTGATTTTCCAGCACCATTTTCGCCTAATAATGCATGTATTTCTCCTTTTTTTAATGAAAGGGAAATATTATCATTTGCTACAATACCAGGAAATTCTTTCCTAATATTTAGCATCTCAACAACATAACTCATAATAGCACACACCTTTTATATAGACTCAAATCCTTTAATTATTAGGGAGTCCCTACACTAACACCACAATTGGTAGGATACTGTTAAAACAACTCTTTATCAAAAGGTCTAACTACCTCTAACCTCATAAAGTACATTTCCATAGTATTCGTAGTCTAAAACAATAGTATACAAAAGAGACGGCAGAACCGTCTCTTTTCTATTCTTTACTACTTTAATAAATTACCTTGTTCATTAGAGACTTTTATTTCATCTGATTTCATCTTTTCAAAAACTTCAGATACCTTAGTAACTGTTTCATCACTTAAGTTAGGGTTTTCTTCAGGTAAGCCTACTCCATCATTTTTAACATCTAAGAGGAGTGTTTTACCACCAGGGAATTTCCCATCTAACTCTTGTTTAATCAAGTCAAAAGTACTAGTAGCTAATTTCTTCATTGCTGAAGTCAAGATAACTGACTTTTCACCTTCATAAATTCCGTCTGCATATTGGTCTACGTCAACACCAACCATCCAAACTTCCTCTCCTGCTTTAACACGTGTTTTTGTTTCATTAATGGCACCTACACCTACACCACCAGCAGCAGCAAAGATTACTTTTACACCACGGTCAAACATTTGCGCTGCAATTTGTCCACCAGCAGCGGCATTATCAAAACTACCTTGATAAAGTACGTTTTCTGCTTTAAGACTGATCTTAGTATCTAAATTTTCATTTGCATACGCCACACCTTGTTGGAATCCCCAGTTGAATTTTTGAACTGCTGGAATTTCCATACCACCGATAAATCCTGCTTCTCCCTCTTTCATTTCAAGAGCAGTAGCAACACCTGCTAAGAATCCTGATTGCTCTTCAGCAAAGAAAACTGCAACTGTGTTATCCTTAACAACTGGATTATAGTCACCATTATGTGGATTACCATCAAGAATGACAAATTTTGCATCCTTGTATTTATCCTGTGCTTGGAATATAGCAGTTTCAAATTTGAATCCTGGTGTTACGATAAACTTATAACCTGCATCATATAAATTTCCAATTTCTTTTAAGTATTCGGCTTCAGTTGTACCCGCTGGCTTAAGGTATTTTTCTTCAATCCCTAGTTCATCTTTAGCTTGAAGGATACCTTCCCATGTTCCTTGGTTAAACGATTTGTCATCAATGGTCCCTGCATCAGTAACCATTCCCACTTTAACAGCTGGTTCTTTATCTTTATCTGTACCTTTATTACCTTCGTCAGCGCCACCACAAGCAGCTAATAAAGTGCCTGTAGCTAATAGCAATGACATAACGAAACCAAATTTACGTTTTTTCAAGATAAATTTACCCCCTTATATAATTGTTTGATAGTAGAAATGGTCAAAAAGCAAGACTGGTTGCGTTTTCATACATTTCAAAAAAAAATTAAGATCTCTTTCTTAATACATGAAAACTAAACTTGTCCGCTTTAAAGTAATTTACCGAAAATAGGATTGGTTCATCCATTTCGTTGAAATGCATTTGTTTTAAAACTAACAAAGCAGTTTCTGGTTCACATTCTAGTATTGGGGAAATCTTTTCATGATAGCCAATTGGCTCGATTTGCGCAATCGCATAGGTAATTCTTTTGTTTGCTTCATCATCTAAAATTCGGAAAATAGACTCTTCCTCTTGAGTTGATGCTGCTGGAAAAATGCGTGCAGGTACCTTGTCGACACAATAGACGACCGGTTCACCATTTGCGGTTCTAACCCTCTCCATCACAAAAATATCCTCATTAGCAGAACATGTGAAACGACGAATATCCTCTTCGGTGGGACCCTGCGTTGATGAGCTAAGGAAAATTGTTCCTGGTTTCATCCCAGCTAGTTCAATCATGTCAGTGACACTGTTAAGTTGTTCAATCCCTGAAGTAAACAATGGCTTCGAGTTAACAAACGTGCCAACACCATGGCGCCTAGTGATAATGTTATCCTCTTCAAGTATGCGTAATGCTTCACGAAGTGTTGCCCTGCTTACACCAAGTTGTTTAGCAAGATCGAATTCTGAAGGTAACTTTTCTTTCTCTTTGTAGATACCTTTTTCAATATCCTGCTTCAACCGATCAATCACTTGTAAATATAAATGCCGGTTATCTGACCTAATTGACATGCTGTTTCCTCCAGCCCCTTTTCCTAAGACATCAGACATCTGATATCATTCCTACTAATCGAGATTATAGTAACACTATTTTTGTGATTAATAAATAGAATTTTTTCATTTTGTCGGAAAAAAACTTTATGAAAAAAATTTTGTAACCTGGATCAAAAATTTACAAGAAACTATGCTATAATTTAATATTAAAAATGATTATTCGACATATAATGGAAGATTATTCAAGTTTATTTCCTTTGATACTAGGTAATAACTGATTAATAGTAGCGTAGAAAACTTTTTTAACCCTAAAAAAAAGAGCCAATTGGCTCTTTTTTCATTCTATGAACTTTGTTCCTCGTTAGCTTTACTCTGTAAGACAGTACGAGGTTTGCTGCCTTCATATGGACCGACGATACCACGGGCCTCCATCTCGTCAATGAGTCGAGCAGCTCTTGTATAGCCAATTCGGAATCGTCTTTGTAACATCGAAACAGATGCTGTTTGCATTTCAATGATTAACTCAACTGCCTCATCGTAGATAGTATCATCAACCACACCTGTTACTTCTGGAATATCATCAGGAATCATTTCTACTTGGTATTGTGCTTTTTGCTGTCCTATTACAAATTCAACAATATCCTCAACCTCTTGGTCTGAAAGGAATGCACCTTGAACCCGAACTGGTTTGGATTCTCCTACAGGAAGGAATAACATATCTCCTCTTCCTAATAGCTTTTCAGCACCACCCATATCCAAAATCGTTCTTGAATCGGTTGCACTTGATACTGCAAAAGCAATACGCGATGGAATATTTGCTTTAATTACCCCTGTTATGACGTCAACAGATGGCCGTTGGGTAGCAAGAATTAAATGAATTCCTGCTGCACGTGCCATTTGGGCGAGGCGGGTAATCGAATCTTCTACATCTGAAGAGGCTACCATCATTAAGTCGGCTAACTCATCAACAATAACCACAATATATGGAAGCAATGGTTGTTTGTCGTTTTCCTCTAAATTATGCCTTCTTACATGGTCATTATAACCCTCAATATTACGTGTCCCAGTATGGGAGAACAAATCATAACGCCTTTCCATTTCACTGACTACTTTTTTCAATGCTTGCGATGCCTTTTTTGGATCCGTTACAACAGGTGCAAGCAAGTGAGGGATTCCATTATAAACATTTAACTCGACCATTTTCGGATCAATCATCATTAATTTTACTTCATGGGGCTTTGCCCTCATTAATATACTTACAATTATCCCATTTATGCAGACACTTTTTCCGCTTCCCGTTGCACCCGCAACAAGTAGATGTGGCATTTTATTTAGTTCTGCTAGAACGGCTTCACCGGTAACATCCCTGCCCAATCCAATTAACAGCTTTGCGTCAGGCTTATTATTTTGGGTGGCTTCTAATACCTCGCGAAGTGAGACCATGGCCACTTCGGAATTTGGAACTTCTATTCCAATTGCTGATTTCCCCGGGATAGGAGCTTCAATGCGAATATCTTTGGCAGCAAGTGCTAATGCTAAGTCATCACTTAGACTGACAATTTTACTTACCTTTACACCCACATCAGGATGAACCTCATATTTAGTTACCGCAGGCCCTAAATGTACTTGTGTTACTCGCGCTTTTACTCCAAAACTATGAAAGGTCCGCTCGAGCTTAGCTGCATTCTTATTGATCAACTCATATTCCCCACTTTGATCTGTTTTCTTTGGTAGCTTAAGCAGGCG
>JAIMAD010000065.1 GCA_023512145.1 Bacillus sp. (in: firmicutes)
AAGCCCCACCGAGCGATGTGGTGGCCGGCGGTGCGGGAGCCCCGGGCTCCGTCGGTGTCCCTGGATTTGCCGGTGGCCCGGGTGGACCAGGTGGACCGGGAATGCCCTTGCCTCAGGGCGGACCAGCGGCGGCGACGGGCGGCGGTGCTCCGGGCGGCATCCCGCTGCCCCAGTTCGGACCAGCGGCGGCGACGGGCGGCGGACCTGGTCCAGGCGTCCCAGGCCCGCGAGCTCCTTCTCCCCAACGACCCGACGCCAACGCAGCGGCAAGTGTCTACACTGAGAAGGCCGCGTACCTCACCGTTCCACAAAACCTCAAACGGATGCTCGACCGCATGGAAGAGAGCCGGCAGCCAGTCATTTTCAGTTGTGCCGGGATCGATCTGGAGACGGTCAGCAACAAGATGGTCGAGGCGATTCGCACCGTGACGACCTTGGGGGCTTTCATTCCATTGCCGACGATCACGGCGGCGGGTCTCGGCTTGCACTCGATGTCCGAGGTCAACGGCACGCAGCGTCTGATCGGTCTGGCGGGCATCGAATTGAAACAAGAGCAGGACGCCCGCAACCTGGACGAGAAATTGCATCGAGATGTTCTGGATCGTGCCGCGCGGCTGCTCGGTCAGTGGATGAATACTGTGTTCAGCACAGCAGGCAGCGGCAAAAATGGCAGATATGCCCGCATATGTGCGCGCAGAAATTTTAGAAAAAGTGGCAGGATATCTTGAGGAGGAACGGGAAGATTGCGCTAAATTAATTTCGCAGGAGGCCGCTAAGCCGATTAAAGCAGCACGGGCAGAGGTTGATAGAACCATTATGACCTACAAGTTTGCTTCCCATGAAGCGAGAAGAATTCACGGTGAAACCGTTCCTATGGACGGGGCACCTGGTGGAGAAGGGCGAATTGCTTTTACAATCAGGGAACCGTTAGGTGTGATTGCCGCAATTACGCCATTTAATTTTCCGATGAATCTTGTAGCCCATAAGGTAGGACCGGCGATTGCCGCTGGGAATACCATAGTCTTAAAACCAGCAAGCCAAACACCGTTATCGGCTTACAAAATTGCTGAGCTTTTCCACCGAGCAGGTTTGCCGGGTGGAGCCTTAAATGTTGTCTCCGGAAGTGGGCACAGTGTCGGTGACATATTAATGAAGGATGATCGAATTAAAATGATCACCTTTACGGGAAGTCCAGAGGTTGGCAAACATATCCGCGAAAATTCTGGATTAAAGAAAGTGACCCTTGAATTAGGCTCTAACTCTGCAGTTATCGTCGATGAGGGAGTTAATCTCGAAAAAGTGATACCAAGAATTGTAATGGGAGCGTTTGCCTACCAAGGGCAAGTATGTATAAGCATCCAGCGAGTATTTGTCCATGAAAATATCGCTGAAACGTTCATTGAACAGTTTATTGAAGAAGCAAAAAAATTAAAGGCAGGCAACCCCTTAGATGAAGATACCGACATTTCAGCAATGATCACCAGGGATGATGTAGACCGGACAATGGATTGGGTTAATGAGGCAGTTGCAGCTGGTGCCGAGCTGAAATTAGGTGGCAACTTTTCGGAAGGGATTTTTCAACCCACCATTCTTGTCAATGTCCCGACGACTGAGAAGGTATCATGTGAAGAAATCTTTGCTCCTGTTGTTCATATTAACTCGTTTAAAACAATTGAAGAAGCGATTGCCCTTGTCAATAATTCAAAATATGGACTTCAGTCAGGAATTTTTACGAATGATATTCATAAGGGACTTCTAGCGGCGAAAAGGCTTGAAGTAGGCGGTGTGATGATTAACGAAATTCCAAGCTTTCGAGTCGATCAAATGCCCTATGGTGGGGTCAAGCTTAGTGGGATGGGGCGCGAAGGAATTAGGTACGCGGTCGAAGAAATGACCGAACTTAAGTTGATTAGTTTCAAGTTGGAGTTGTAAGGAAATGTCTGGCTTTTTAAGGGAGGCCAGACATTTTTTTAGGGTAGATCCGTTTTTTTGAGAGAAAACTAATCTACAAAGGAGTGAAATGGATGAACAAAATGGCATCCACCCTTTATTTTGAAGAAAGAGGCTATTTCCTCGAAGTTTATCTCGATCCTTTCAATAAGCGTATCCGTGTGGATGATTATCGTGGTAATACTAAATTGCTGTTGGAAAAAACTGAAGAGCTTATTGCGAAATATAAGTCAGAAAAGCTAATTGTTAAAGGGCGTAGCGAAGACTTCTTGGCGTTTTTTGAAAGCGGACTTCAACCAGAAACAGTTGTCGATCGTTATTTTCTTGGTTCTGATGCATATTTTTTTTCAAAGTTTTACACGTCAGAGCGCAAGAAAAATGACCATTGGATCATCGAAGATGGAATGATTCACAGTGTTTATCAATTAGACACCACCACCCAAAAGGTCAATCCACCGGTGGAATATGAATTAAGAATGCTTGATGAAAGCAATGCAATAGAACTTTCTGCACTTTACCGTCAAGTATTTCAAATCTATCCAACCCTGCTTCATGATCCAGAGTACGTAAAAAAGACGATGAAGGAGGGGACCAGCTATTACGGCGTTTTTCATGATGGGAAGATTGTCAGTGTAGCTTCCGCCGAAATCAATCACGTTTATAAAAATGCAGAATTAACTGATTGTGCGACAGTCACACAACACAGAAAATATGGGCTCATGAAAATAATCCTGCACGCGCTTGAAGGTGAATTAAAGAGAAAAGGGATATTTTGTGTATATTCGATTTCAAGGTCGTTATCCTTTGGAATGAATGCCGTCTTATTTCAGCTCGGTTATTCGTACCGTGGTCGGTTAATGAATAATTGCTATATTTATGACAAACTAGAAAATATGAATATGTGGGTAAAGAATCTGGCGAAATGCTGATATTTCGGCTGTAGGGCTTACTTTTCGGCACCTTACAGAAAGGAAGGGCAGGTGAACTAATTTGGTTCAATTAAAAAAGTTAACGCAAGAAGTTCTTACTGCCATTCTAAAAGGTATTGATGAAGGAATCCATGTGGTCAATACAGAAGGTAAGACAATTTTTTATAATGAAGTAGCAGCAAAACATGATGGTATGGATGTATTGGAAGTGCAAGGGAAGCATTTAATTGATGCTTTTCCGTCCTTGACAGAAATGTCAAGTACCCTGTTAAAGGTGATTAACACAAAAAAGCCAATTTACAATCAAACACAGGTTTATATGAATGTGCATGGGACAAGAATTGATACAATCAATACAACCCTGCCCATTTTTTTGGGTAAAGAAATGATTGGTGCCGTTGAAATTGCAAAAGACTATTCACGCATGAAACTGCTTGCGGAAAGACTATTAGATTTACAAAAAGGTTTGCATAATAGCAGAAAGAAAAAGATATTAAAGCAGGTAACCTATACATTAAAGGATTTACTGACGGTGAATTCACTGTTTATGAGCATGAAAGAGGAAGCGCGGAAGTTGGCAAAATCAGATTCCCCCATCCTCGTTTACGGTGAGTCCGGAACAGGTAAGGAATTATTTGTTCAAGGTATTCATCATGAATCACTCTGCTCAAGCGGTCCCTTTATTGCACAAAATTGTGCGGCCATACCGGAAACATTGCTTGAAAGTCTTCTTTTTGGTACGGCCAAGGGAAGCTATACCGGAGCTGTCGACCGGAAGGGATTGTTTGAACTGGCCGATGGCGGAACACTTTTCCTTGACGAATTACATACGATGCCGATTGAATTACAAGCAAAGCTATTACGAGTATTAGAAGATGGGATGGTTAGAAGGGTCGGGGGCACGCAAAATACTTCCGTAAATGTTCGCGTCATTGCATCGATGAATTTGCATCCAAGTAAGGCACTTCAAGACGAAAAACTCCGTTCTGATCTTTATTATCGTTTAAATGTTTTTACCTTTTCACTCATACCTTTACGGGAGAGAAAAGAAGATATTCTTTTTCTCGCTGACTATTTCATGAAGGAATATAATCAAAAACTACATAAAAAGGTAAAAGGATTTGCGGATACCCTCGAGTTATTTTTCATGAACTATCACTGGCCAGGGAATGTTCGGGAACTAAAACATACGATTGAATATATGATGAACGTTTGTGAATCGGAGTTGTTACGGGACGAGGATTTGCCAATCATGTTAAGACATCTTGGCAGGTCCCCAGCGCAAAGAGAAAATTGTCCATCTGAAAGTATGGCCTTAAGAAAAAATATCGACGACCTAGAGAAAAAGCTAATCATGAATGCCCTTGATAAGAGTGAGGGCAATATTAACCAAGCTGCCAAACTATTAGAAATCCCAAGGCAAACATTACAATATAAAATGAAGAAACTAAAAGATTAAGCTGCCAGATTTCCGGCAGCTTTTTTTAAGTTAAAGGATCGCAAACGAGTATTTTCAATTCAAACCCATTTCCTGAGCCATTTTGTGGAGTTGGCATGATTGTTGCATATTATTTAATAAAGCAAGTAGGGGGAATTCACGATGAAGCAATTTTTATATAAACCAAAAAACCATTGGAAGAATATTGAGCTTTGGAAGGATGTTACCGAAGAGCAGTGGAACGATTGGATCTGGCAATTAACGAATACAATCAGAACCTTAGCCGATTTGAAAAAAGTTATTAACCTAACCCCTGATGAAGAGGAGGGAGTCAGAATTTCCACCAAAACAATACCTTTAAATATCACACCATATTACGCCTCCCTGATGAATCCAGATGACTCGCGCTGTCCAATTAGAATGCAATCGGTTCCCATTGCAAAGGAAATATATAAAACAAAATATGACCTTGAAGACCCATTATATGAGGATGAAGATTCACCAGTACCGGGGTTAACACATCGTTATCCAGATCGAGTTCTCTTTCTAGTCACCAATCAATGTTCGATGTATTGTCGCTACTGTACAAGAAGGCGTTTTTCAGGGCAAATTGGGATGGGTGTACCAAAGAAACAGTTAGATGCAGCCATTTCATATATCCAGCAAACTCCTCAAGTGAGAGACGTGTTGATTTCAGGTGGCGATGGTCTTTTGATTAATGATACTATTTTGGAATACATCCTAAAAAATCTGCGTGCTATTGATCACGTCGAAATTATTCGGATTGGTACAAGGGCACCTGTGGTGTTCCCACAGAGAATCACCGAAAACCTGTGCACTATCTTAAAAAAGTACCATCCAATCTGGCTGAATACTCATTTTAATACTTCTATCGAAATTACCGAGGAATCAAAAAAGGCCTGTGAAATGCTCGTAAATAACGGCGTTCCAGTCGGAAACCAATCTGTTATTCTTGCCGGAATCAATGACAGTGTCCCGATTATGAAAAGGCTCATGCATGACCTCGTAAAAATACGTGTCCGTCCCTATTATATTTATCAATGTGACTTGTCAGAAGGTATTGGACATTTCCGCGCACCAGTTTCCAAAGGGCTTGAAATTATCGAGGGTCTGCGCGGACATACGAGCGGGTATGCGGTGCCTACTTTTGTCGTCGATGCTCCTGGAGGCGGCGGAAAAATTTCCCTCCAGCCTAATTACCTGATATCACAAAGCCAGGAAAAAGTTGTTTTAAGAAATTTTGAAGGTGTCATCACCTCCTACCCAGAACCAGAAAATTATATAGCTGGAAGGGCGGAGAGCTATTTTCAAGAGATTTATCCAGACATGGAAGAGAAAAGATCTGTTACTGGAATCGCAGGAATCATGAATGACCAACACTTTAATCTTGTTCCAAACGGTTTAACAAGACTAACCCGCCGTGAGGATTACAATCAAGATCCTAATCACACATCGTTAAAGGATAAGCGTAGTAACCGAGATGTATTAAAGGATAAGAAATTTAACGCATTGACTCAAAAGGAAAGGAAGAATGAAGATCCTGATGGTGAGCAGAAAATAGAATAAGGGAGAGTTTTTCAGTGGAAATTATATGTGAGTGGTGCAACAGTGCCAATGTAGACGAAATAACAGATTCTGTGTTCTGGGAATTGCCCGATGGCTCGCGCGCCATTGAAATATCAGCAACACCCACACATTCCTGTCCTAACTGCACGATGATTTTTCAGAGTGAACTGATTATCAAAGAAATAGAAACTCATTTATATTTAATTGATTGTAAACAACTTGGAAAAGTGGTCACCTTTACAGAATTAATGGCTATTCCAAGATTATTGAAGAAGAATTATTTTGATTTTACCTCCTAGTAAATCAGCCTAATATCCCTGGGCTGTTTTTTTTTTAGAAAAATGTTTGGGGGTGGACGAGACCGTATGTATCCGTTATAGTAATTCTAAGAAATTGGAACAGAATCGAATCGGGATGAGGAGCAGTTGTCGATGATTAAATCATTTTATCATTTTCTTATGAAATATAGACACCCGAATCCAAAGGATGCCATTAGTACCTTTGCAAACTATGCCTATTTAGATCATAGTTTTCCGAAAACATCCGAGGATTATCATGAGTTAAGTACCTATCTTGAACTGAATGGTCAATATTTACAATCAATGACCGTATTTGATGAAGCATGGGACCACTATTTGCTTTTAGAAAGCAAAACTATTTAGGTAAAACCGCTCTCGTCTCTTTATAGGGACGTTTTTTTGATTTTTTGCATAAGTGTTCTGCTCAGTAGCATAAACCGTCTTTAGAGACCCCTTTGACAATCCGCGAGCCTTCTTTACTATTGGGATGCGCTTTTAATTTAATTGTGCATATACTATTGTAATCAAAATTCACGACTAATTATTTGAGAGGATGGGAGGATATGGAAAAAGGTAAAAAACCGGGGTTTAAGATTGGTGATACGGTCGTGATTACAATCTATGGTACAGTTGGCAAAGTAACAGATGTAAAGTTGCTGGACGGAAATTATGTTTATGAAGTGAATAAGAGCGACGGATTATTTATTGAATCTGCGTTACAATTACTTTCGGAACACGATGGCACTTTGATGGATACAGAACAAATTGATATCGAATATAACTTTTTTTTCGGTGATTTAGTTCAGGTCAGCGGTTATGGCGCGGAATTATTTAAAGTGATCGGTTTCCGGACGGAAATTTGGCGTTATAAGGAAGATGCTTGGGAAGATGTTATATATGAGCTTTCAAGAATTAGTGATGGGGAATGGCTCGAAGCGGGTGAAGAGGAGCTGACTCTTGTCGCTGATGCCGAAAATGCTGACACATTTATTCAAAAACTAGGTCTCCTATACTTAGTGAAGAAGCAGGAAAAGACAGGAGAAAATCTAAAGGTAGAGAATTTGGTCAGAAAAGAAGAATTTGAAGCAATTAAACAGAAAAAGGAAAAAAAAGAATTAATCGATAATTTATTAGACATATTTAATGATTATCAAATATTATATGAATTGTTTCAGGATCAGGAATATTATCAAGTGATGCTGATGATTCTAAAAAAATTAGCAAGCCTCGTCAGTAACGATGGAAAGAGCCATGTATAGCTAACGGCTATTACCTTGTAACTTCATATATTAGATAAAAAACAAAGGGAATGCCTGTCCACAATATTAGAAAAAATAAGATATCAAGAATCTTCTCGAATAGTTGAAGTGTGAAACCTTCCTCCCGATTAACGTCTTCCAACCATGCCTCTAGCTTCAACAATTGAAAATTTGTCATCATAGCACCTCATTACATTCTTTTCAACCATCCTATGCTTGTCCAATCAAAAAAAGACATGTTCGTTCTCAAATTAATGTAGGGTGATCACTATCCAAAGTAAATAGCATGAAAAGACCTAATGAATCATACATTTTCTTTAGAGGGGGCGATGCGGTGAAAGAAATTGATGTATTTATTGATACAGAAGAAATTGCCGAGTTTTTCTTTCATGAGCTTGTGAAAAGGGGATACGTTCCTAGCGAAGGAGAGTTAGATGAAATCGCAGATATTACCTTTGAATATTTAATTGAAAAGAGCATCATCGACGAGGAAGAAGAAGAAAAAGAAAAAGAATAAAGATGGAAACTACTAAATCAAAAAAAGGAAAATAGTTTCATCTTTTTAAATAGATTGAAAACAAAGACGAGCATTCGATGCTCGCCTTTTGCTTGTTGGAATATGGTATAGGCAACAAAAATGTCCTTCCATTGTAAAAAACATGAAACCTTTTCTAACTTTTGCCGTATAAATATTTACGAAGCTAAGGAGGGAAATGAATGTTCAAGAAAATTCTTAATTTGATTTTCAAAAATAAGTCAAACCATAAATATGGATCCTCTAGTGACGATTGGAAAAAGAGGAATCAATATAAGCACAACAACTTAGGCCATCAACATTATAAGAAGAAGCATAAAAGTGGAAGTTTCTTTAGCAGCTAAAAAGGTGATCTTAAATGTTTAATAGATTCGGTTTACTTGCTTGTAATTTATTAGAAAGGCCATTTCCTCAGGAAGAACTTGTTGCTAATCGTTACAAGGTGATTGAACATCTTGGTGCCGGAGCTTACGGTCATAGTTATTTGGTTTTTGATCTGGTAAGTCAACGGAAAAAGGTATTAAAAGCCTTGCGTCTCCATAAAAGATTAACTCAATCTGGTAGAAGTAGCTTTGAATTAGAAAAAGAACTGTTAATATCGATTGATCATCCGGGGTTTCCGAAGTATTTTGAGGGAGGTACATATAAAAATATTCCCTTTTACACAATGGAATTTATAGATGGTATGAATTTCGAACAACTCATTTTTTCTGAAGGAAGAAAAATCACAGAAGTAGAAGCTTTTAAAGTAGTATATGATTTACTTCATCATATTGAATATTTGCATAGTCGTTGCATTATTCATGGAGATATCCGCATTCCCAATGTCCTAATAGAGGGCGCTAATATTAAGCTTATTGATTTAGGGTTAGGGAGATTTTTTAACCAAGTAAGAGGAGTTAGTGCAACTACACGCCTTGATTTGCGGATAGAGATTAACTACCAAGAAGATTTTTATAGGCTTGGTCATTTTCTTTTGTTTCTGTTGTATTCCAATTTTTCTTTTCAAAAAAATAAGCAGGAAAAAAGCTGGGAAGACGAACTAGATATTTCGAATGAGGCAAAACACATCATTCGAAGACTCTTGGAGATTGAACCAGCATTTGATTCCTGTGCCCAAATAAGGGCTGAAATAAAAAATTCATTTTTAATTTAGGGGGAGAATAAATGTCGTTTTTCAACAAAGTATTTGCTAGTGTAGGAATCGGATCTGCCGCAGTGGACACAAAGCTTGAAAAAGATACCTACATGCCAGGTGAGACCGTAGCGGGTGCGGTGGAAATTAAGGGTGGCAATGTAGAGCAGCAGATTGACGAGATTGACCTTACTTTAAATACAACTTATTTAAGGGAGTCAGATGATCGAAAATATACTGTGACAGCTACCATTGACAAGTTTCGATTAACATCTCCATTCATGATTAAGGCAAATGAACAGAAGGAAATCCCATTTTCCTTCCAGATTCCATATGACACACCACTTTCAATCGGGAAATCAAAAATTTGGGTAACAACTGGTCTTGATATTAAAGGTGGGATAGATTCAAGTGATAAGGATTATCTTAACGTTGTTCCTAATCCATTAATGACAGCTGTATTAAACAATATTGATGCCCTCGGATTTAGGCTTAGAGAAGCTGATTGTGAGGAAGCACCACGACGTTTACGGGGCCGTTTACCGTTTGTCCAGGAACTTGAGTTTGTTCCTACTACAGGAGCATTCCGTGGCAGGATAGATGAACTCGAAGTGGTATTCTTCCCTTCTGAAAACGGCATGCTTGATATCATGTTCCAGGTGGACCGCCGTGCCAGAGGACTATCTGGATTATTCTCAGAGGCAATGGGAGCAGATGAGACAAATGTAAGATTAAAAGTTACAAATGCAGATATCCCTAATATGAAGGGGAAAATTCAAAGTGTTATCCAAAGATACTCATAAATCCTGCAAAAAGGCGACCCTAAAAGGTTTTTAAAGCTTTGTTAACGACAATATCGAATATTTTTCTGCTATATTTCGTAAAAAAATAATAATCGACAAAAATAGTGTAATTTCTAAGAAGGATTCGACACGATGCATCTCTAATTATTATAATAAAGAAATATTCTAATAATTGGAGGTAGAAGATGATCAGGGTGTTAACAAAAAAAGCTTGTAATCAATATGATGTGACAATCTTTCAAACTCCAAGGTATCGAGAAAATAAAGGGTTTAAAGAGGTTTATCGAACGCAAGTCCCAGCGAACAGCCGTGAAAATTGTTTACATGAAACCTTTAGTCGGTTTAATGTTACTGACACAATCCCAGCAGATTATCAAGGAAGATTTCTGTCAACTGGTGATATTCTTCTAATTGATGAAGGGCGCGGTGGTCAGCATTATTACCAATTGAAACTCGGGGGCTGGTTCCCTATCAGCCGAATTATTTTGCTTTAACACCCCAATTACAGCTTAATAAAAAGACCTAAGGAATTTACTCCTTAGGTCTATTTTGACTACTAAATGCAACTACTCCTTTAGTCTAGCCTAATGGCTCGCACTCGGGGAGTATCTCTATTTGTTTTTTCGTCCACCAGCAGCACTATGCTCTTTTGCGTGTGCTTCGTGTTCTGCCACAATTGCTTCAGCTGGAATATGATTATTTTTTTTCGGTGAATTTATTCGATTTCGATGTTTTTTGCCCATTGATAGTTCACCCTCCAATCTAAAAATAGCTTTCCACAAATCTAAAAATTAATGTCAATTTAGTTGAATAGTTTCTCAACAGAAATTGATTATGTTATATTATTTATAAGATGATTTCTTATGGTTTAATTGTTAATTATTGGAGGAATACATATGAGTATACATATTGGTGCGAAAGAAAATGAAATTGCTGAAACGGTATTGCTGCCAGGAGATCCACTTCGAGCAAAATATATTGCAGAAACATTTTTAGAAGATGCGACATGTTATAACGAAGTTCGTAATATGTTTGGATTTACTGGTACGTATAAAGGGAAAAGAATTTCTGTTCAAGGAACTGGAATGGGTGTTCCTTCCATATCGATTTATATAAATGAACTAATGCAAAGCTATCATGTGCAGAATCTAATTCGAGTTGGTACTTGTGGTGCGATTCAAAAGGATGTAAAAGTTCGTGATGTGATTTTAGCTATGACTAGTTCTACTGATTCGAACATGAATCGTCTAACCTTCGGGCATGTTGACTTTGCGCCTACAGCAAATTTTGACTTACTTAGACATGCATATGCTGCAGGCGTTGAGAAAGGCCTTCATTTAAAGGTGGGCAATATTTTTACTGCTGATTCGTTCTATAATGATAATGCAGATCTGGAAAAGTGGGCAAAGTATCAGATACTCGCAATCGAGATGGAGACCACTGCACTTTATACTTTAGCAGCTAAGTTTGGTCGAAGAGCTCTGTCCATTCTAACTGTTAGCGATCATATCTTAACAGGTGAAGAAACAACATCAGAAGAAAGACAATTGACTTTTAATGATATGATTGAAGTTGCCTTAGAAGCTGCCGTTAAGGAATAACAATCACAAGGCTCTTCCTATATAAAGGTTTAGTTTAACAGACAAAATAAAAAATGATTTTAGGAATGACGTGGTAATTAGCACACGTCATTTTCTGTTTAATTAGAGTACATTATGGTCCTCCTTCCCCTCGACCGATTACAAGCACTAAGAAGTGCTTTATGTTATCGAACGGAACCCTTTATCTAAAAGGAAAGGGCCACATGATGGAGAATATTTGACAGTGGGCTGTATGATTAGATCAAGAATGAGGTAGGTGAAAATAAAAGGCGCTGTTTCAGAACTGAAATAGACTATTGAAGATTAAGGGTACGATGTAGTAATTAGTAACGGCACAGCTTTGTGCCGATTGATATTATTTGCGGTGTCCGGGTCAGGTCTAATTACGTTCACTATCTTTTCTTTGTTAATTTCATCAAAAAGATGTTATTCTATTTATTAAGGGTTTAATTAGTAAAGTATCTCAAAATAGCTTCTGGAAATTTGAAAATTGAGCTAGCTACTACTGTTTATTGTTGCTAGTACATTTCTTATTTTTGTGGTTAATGAAAGTGGTGAAGGCTTTGGACGAAAATAAAGTTGAACAAGAGAAGGTTGAAGAAGTGAACGTTGAACAAGAGCAAGTAACAGAAGAAAAATCTGGTTTTATTCGAATAAAAAAGTTTCACTTTATCATGCTGTTGTTTTTAATAGTATTTCTATCTGCTGGGATTACCACATTTTCTCTAGCATTTGGAAAAGATAAGGTAATTACTATTGATAATGAAAGGTCGGAATTTACTAAGCTTTATGAAGCCTTTGATACTTTGAATGATGAGTATTTTGAAGATTTGGATCAAAACAAGATCATTAATGGTGCGATAAACGGAATGGTAGAGTCGCTTGATGACCCCTATTCAGATTATATGAGTAATGACGAAGCAAAAGGCTTTCATAGCAGTATTTCTTCATCCTTTGAAGGAATTGGTGCCGAAATTCAGGAAAAGGATGGCCATATCATTATCGTCTCTCCGATAAAAGGTTCTCCGGCTGAAAAAGCCGGCTTAAAACCTAATGACATGATTATGTCAGTAGATGGTAAAAGCCTTCAAGGCAAGAATTCTACGGAAGCGGTCACGTTGATTCGTGGGGAAAAGGGTACGAAAGTCGTCTTGTCGATTCAACGTCCTGGTACGGAGGAACCTATGACTGTGCCGATTATCCGAGATGAGATTCCTATTGAAACCGTTTATGGTGAAATGGTCGGCGATGGTGTTGCTAAGGTTCAAATCACCAGTTTTTCAAGCAATACATCAAAGGAACTTGTTGAAATCTTGAATGATTTGCAGGAAAAGGGGATGAAGGGTCTTGTATTAGACTTACGTCAAAACCCAGGTGGCCTCTTAGATGAAGCTATATCCATTTCGAGCATGTTCGTACCGAAAGGGAAACTTGTTCTAAAAGTAGAAGATCGTGATGGCAAGATTAAGGAATATCCTTCTCAAAATGAAGGGGACCCAAACCTTCCTTTAGTAGTATTAATTGATAAGGGAAGTGCCAGTGCATCAGAAATTCTAGCTGCGGCTGTAAAAGAATCTGCAGGTGTAACGTTAATTGGTGAAAAGTCATTTGGTAAAGGAACGGTCCAGAGTGCTTCAGCCTTTGAAGATGGGTCAAACCTTAAATTGACTACAGCAAAATGGTTGACTCCGAACGGGAATTGGATTCATAAAAAAGGAATCAAACCTGATGTGGAAGTTGCGTTGCCTGAGTATGCAACATTATCAATTATTAACCCAGATAAGGAACTAGCACTTTCAACCACCTCAACGG
>JAIMAD010000066.1 GCA_023512145.1 Bacillus sp. (in: firmicutes)
GTTATAACACAAGTAAAATTGCATCACTACTATACTACTCCTATTTCAATCCTATTTTTAAACGAAAAAACGAGTCCTTTTTTAGGGGCAGTATAGGAGCTGATGTAATTAAAGCAATTTTTTATCCTTAAGAAAGGAAATTCATTTTATGAACCTTGGTGCAACTACTTCTAGTCAGAATAAGTAAAGATATATAAGTCCTTCAATTTAACTCACTTAAGAAAGTAGGGTGTTATTTATGGAACCGCAAGCTTGGAATCAATTATCTGCTGAGCAGCTAGAAAAGGCCTCAAATCTTATAACCGAATTCAGTTCGATTGCAGTTACTTGGAATGAAGTGGCTCAAAAAAAGGTTCTAGAACTATTTTCTACATTTATAACAGCCTGTAAGGAGGAGCATAAACTTAAACCACATGAATTAATTGTCATATCAAAAATGTTACAAGAATATACCTTAGCTGATTTAGTGGAATGGCTCCCTTCAGATTTTGAAGAATGGAAAGATAAAGATGAATTGATGACATTGTTTTTCTTTGGAAAAGAGGGCCTAGAATCATATCAGAAGGAGAAAGAAAAGATTAGTAACTCCTAAACTAACTATGAGTGGGGGCTACCTTCATCCCCCATTCAACTTACTAGGATTCGCTCAAAGTCTCGAAGACGTAGCTATCGAGAATATAAATGTACTATAACACCTTATTTTCCTTATAAAGAAGTTGTAAAAGTTATTAATACCACTTATAATTGTGTAAGTATTCATAATTTTTTTCCTATTAAGGGAAAAATTAACTTATTTTACTCATGAACCCTCTTCCAATTTAACCACAAGTTGATTATCTTTAGAAAAAAACAAAGGTTAATTTGTGCCATTTTTAGTAACGGTGTAAATATTTGTCACAAATTATCTGAATTATTAAAATAAAAAATTAATGGTAAGTGTTTTTTATGAAAACAAACAAAAGCACAACTTAACGGTGTACTTTTTCATTATTTTGAATACGCTTACATTCATCCGTAGACTCTTAATCAGAACACTATCCTTCTAACAATTTAAAAAAGGGTGATTTAGAGTATGAATGATTCATTTATTTCAATGGATAGTTCCACCAAACCAAAGGATGAAAGAGTTAGGATTACCAATGCATGGGAACAATTTATATCTGGGAAAGATTTGGATTCAACTGTTAGAAATTTAACGTTCCAATCTTGGGAACGTTCCTTAAAGTATGGGATAAATCATCTTCAAGGAAATGCACCCGCCATTTTATCTCAAGACAAGATTCAAGAATATCGCTCTACCTTTTTTTCTACTCCTATTTTCGAACCATTGTTAACAGAACTTAAAAATGTCTCAATCGATTCTGGACACCTACTTGTATTTTGTAATAATAATGGTGAAATAATTACGATCGAAGGAGCATCCTCGCTGAAACAAAAAGCTGAAAAAATGAACTTTATGGCAGGGTCTTCATGGTCGGAACTTCATATAGGTACAAATGCTATTGGGACGGCTCTAGCTACTGGCACACCTATGCAAGTATTCGCTGGGGAACACTTTTGTCAATCCGTCCACAATTGGGTTTGTTCAGCATCACCGATTCGTGATCCGGCTACAAAGGAGATCCTTGGAGTCATAGATCTAACAGGTACCTGGAATATGGTACATCCTCATTCCCTTTCTACAGTTGTTTCTATAGCACAATCCATTGAAGGATTACTTCAGAAGCACCTCGATGTTGAACGATTTATCTTATTAGAACAGTTCACAAAATACAGTATTAAAAATCGAAGTAGTAGTTTAGCGGTAATTGACCGTGGGAATCAAGTCATTAAAGCATCTCCCCTCTTTTATGAAAATGATTGGATAGGGAAAAATAATCACTTGGTTGATATTGATAATCTATCACTACCATTAGGTGAGAACTATCGATGGGAATCTGAAAAACCAAACGGAAAATGGTCATTTGAGTTAAATCCCTATTTCTATCAAGGAAAACCTATTGGAGCCGTTGTAAATGCTATTCCACCCTCTTCACAAGGTTCCATTGCTAACTCCACAAAATACACATTTTCAAGTTTGATTGGAAAATCCACACTATTTAAATCATTTATTAACGAGGCACGTAGCCTATCTGGTCTCGATTTACCGGTACTAATTGAGGGAGAAAGTGGGACGGGAAAAGAATTACTAGCACAATCGATTCATTCATCCAGCCACCGTTCTTCGGGGCCATTTATAGCGATTAACTGTGGAGCTATCCCAACAGATCTCGCAGATAGTGAGTTGTTTGGATATGAGGGTGGGACATTTACAGGTGCAATCAAAGGAGGACGTTCTGGAAAGTTCCAACAAGCTGAGGGTGGTACCATCTTTTTAGATGAGATTGGGGAGTTGACACCTAATTTACAAACAACATTGTTAAGAGTCCTTGAAGAAGGAGAATTAGTTCGTTTAGGTGGACAGGAGACTATCAAGTTAAATATTCGCGTAATTGCAGCAACTAATCGTGATTTGAAAAAGGCAACTGAGGAAGGTAAATTTCGGCCAGATCTTTATTATCGTCTTAATATCCTCTATCTAAAGGTTCCTCCGTTACGTGAGAGGTCAGGAGATATTCCATTATTATTCACGCACCTGTTAAAAAAAATATGTATGGATATTGGGCGACCACCACTTACGATAGAGGACCGAGCTTTAGAGATTATTGAATTATATGAATGGCCGGGTAATGTCCGTGAACTCCGTAATTTAGCCTATAAAATGGCAGCAAAAGTCCAAGATACTATGATAACTTGGAAGGATCTTCCTGAGGAAATTTCACTAGGCAATTCAAGGAAAGAGGTTAGTGTTCCTAAGCCTAGTCATACTATCCAAGAAATACAAACACTACATCCTTCTTTTCCTTCCCAAGAAAGTCTAGAATCCTTGTCTAGCAATTCATCATTAAAAGACCAAGGAATACAAACCATTCTTACTGTCCTCAATGAGTTAAACGGAAATGTGTCAGAAACCGCCAAAAGACTTGGCATTCATAGAAGTACAATTTATAGGAAACTGGGCCGTCACCCTTCATGAAAACCAAGTTATCCACCATAAGCATTACACTTACAAAAAAACCCACAAAAGATATCCAACTCTTTATGGGTTTTTTAGCTTTTTAAAGGAATAATAATTTCCATCAAAATTATTGCAATCAAGTTCAAAAGTAAGTGAACTGTGTTTGAGTATTACAATGATTGTTTATAATGAGGGTAAGACTACTTAGTGAAAGGCTGATAATTTTGAACCTGCAGATTGGTGATTATGTAATCATTGCTAGTGAATCTACCCCCTACTTTCAAGAAAGAGGAATCGTACAATCCATTGATATCTATGGTTATGTTAAGATTAACATCGGTGACACAATCATAAAATTGAAAAGAGAGGATCTAAGACCTGTATTTAACAACAACAGTTCACCCTATTTATCTAACAAAGGGTTTTTAGCTTATCAATCTAACTGTGAAAATAAACCATCGGACTCCCAAACAGTAATTAAAGAGTGGTTAAAACAACAAATTGATTTTTCCCTCGACACTAAGGATAAACAGTGGTTTATCCAGTTAACAAATATATTAAGTGATTTCGACGAACTAAAAACCCATTGATTCACTCGCTAATCCACTATTATTCCAACAATTCTGCGCCTGCGCCCTTAGAAGGACCCGCAGTTGTATCAACTTCTGGTTCTGCCTTTTCGGTAATTAGGGAATCCGTGGTGATTATAAGTGCTGCGATCGACGCTGCATTTTGAAGAGCAGAACATGTCACCTTAACAGGATCAATAATTCCAGCACTTATTAAATCAACGTACTCTCCACTCAAGGCATTATATCCGTGACCATATGGTAGAGATGTAACAACTTCAATTACTTCTTCACCATCTATGCCACAATTATTAGCAATAGTTAATAGCGGCGACGACAAGGAATTTATCACAATTTGAGCCCCAAGGAATTGGTCACCATGTAAATTCGCCACTTCTTCCTGGACTAGTGGTAAAATTTGTAATAATGCACTACCACCACCTGCAACAATACCTTCTTCAACAGCAGCATATGTGGCATTTAAAGCGTCTTCGATACGCAAGAGTTTCTCCCTTCGCTCAACAGAGGTTACCCCTCCTGCCAGAATAACAGCCACACCACCGGAAAGTCTTGATAACCGTTCTTGAAGTTTTTCTTTTTCCCATTCTTGAACAGTATCATCGATATGCTTACGAATCTGATCCTTTCTTCCCTTTATTACTTCTATATCACCAAATCCTTCTTTGATAGCAGTTTGATCTTTATTTACAATTATTTGTCTTGCGCTCCCCAGATCCTCGATTTGGGTGTGCTCTAAACTTCTGCCCATTGATTCAGAAATTACTCGGCCACCTGTCATAACCGCTATATCTTCAAGCATCAAACCTCGATTATAGCCGAACTCAGGGGCTCTTACTGCTACAGTCTGTAAATTTCCTCTTTGTTGGTTGACCGCCAATGTCGCTACCACTTCAGTTCCTATATCTTCTGCAATAATAAAAAGTGAGCGTCCTGATTCATTTAATTGCTGCATTAATGGTAAGATTTGATGGACAGAGGTTATCTTTTGGTCAGTTATTAAAATGTATGGATCCTCGAGGAGAGCCTCCATCTTTTCAAAGTTTGTAACCATATTGTGTGAGATATATCCTCGATCGAAACGCATTCCCTTAACAACTTCCAAAACAGTAATAGGCAGATTGGATTCTTCAACTTGGATAACGCCATCCGTTCCTACTCTTTCCATGGCATCCGCGATCATCTCTCCAATCTCTACATCTTTAGATGAAATAGATGCAACCTCCGCAATTGAATTACGTTCACTTAATGGCACAGCTGTCTTCTTGAGAGTATCGACAACTAGATTAACTGCCTTTTCAATCCCTACTTTTAGAAAGATTGGATTGGCCCCTTCTCTAACATACTTGTTTCCATGTCTAACCATGCTTTGTGCTAACACGATTGCTGTTGTTGTACCGTCTCCTGCAATGTCATTGGTATTACTTGCCACTTCTTTTACAAGCATAGCCCCCATATTTTCAAAAGGGTCATCTAGTTCAATCTCACGAGCTATGAAAATTCCGTCATTTGATACCATAGGGGTGTTAAATGGTCTATCAATAATCACATTTCGACCCTTTGGCCCAAGTGTGGATTTTACGATCGTTGCCAGTTTATCTATTCCTTTTTCCAAAGCAATGCGCGCATCTTCATTTAATTTATAAATTTTCGGCATATTTTTACCTCCCTTTCCTTTTATTTGTCAGTAATAACGGCTAGAATATCCTGTTCATCGATGATTAGATAGTTTTCATTATTTATTTTTACCGGAACACCTTTGTTTTCAAAAAAGATGGTCTGATCCCCTACATGTAGAACAGTTTGCTCACCATCCCCAATTGCCAATACTTTTCCTTGAGTTAGTTTCCCTTTTACAGTATCTGGGATAATAATCCCACCTTGCTGACTTGCGAAGTTACCTTCTTCTACTAAACTGAGAATTGCTCGATTACCCAATGGCTTCAAATTCATACTCTCATTCCCTTCTATTTGAATAACCTCTTTTTAGATTAATAGGACAGATGGTTTTTTTCATCTGCCCTTATTAAAGTATTATTATTATGGTACTAAGATAGCCCGCCCATTAATCTTACCTTCGTGGAGTAATTGCAGTACCTCATTTACTTGATCAAAAGGAAACTTAGTAGCGTGAAGTTTTACTTTCCCGCGAGCATGAAGAACCATAAGTTCGTACAAATCGTTATAGTTACCCACTAAACTACCAACAATACTATATTCATTATTTATTATATTTAGAGACGGAACTTTTACAGTTCCACCATAACCAACCACAAAATAATGCCCACCCTTCCTTAGCATCTTCATGCTATCTTCATGTGTTTGGTCTGATCCAACAAAGTCGATAATAATATCAGCACCCTTATCTGAGGTTAGTTGTTTTACATTTGAAATCATATTTTTATCCGCTCTAACAGCGTGAGAAGCTCCTAAATCCAGTGTTGCATTTAAGCGTACTTCATTCCTATCGACAGTAATAATGTCAGCGTTTCCAAGTTCACGCATAATTTGAACACCAATATGTCCAAGACCGCCCATACCAATCATAACAACATTCGTTCCAGGCATAGCTAATGGGGCTGCTTTTCGAACGGCACGATAAGCCGTAATGCCTGCATCCGCAAAGGGAGCTACATCCGCAGGATTTACATTATCAGGTAACTTAATTAGTGCTCGTTCCGACGTCTTTAAGTATTCTGCATAGCCACCATCAACGGTAAGACCGGAAAACTTTAAGTTTTCACAGTGCATATCTTCACCAGCTCTACAACTCAAACATTTTCCACAACTAGCTACTGGATGAAGAATTACTGGATCTCCAACTGAAAATTCAGTAACTGCAGAACCTATCTCATGAACCCATCCGGCATTCTCATGTCCGATAATATAAGGCAATTCTGTTCCTAATGTTTCGGCCCAAACACCTTCGATTAAATGGAGGTCCGTATGACAAACCCCCGCTCCCGCTACCTTTATTATTACCTCGGTTGGTTCTGTAATCACAGGGTTCGGTACCTCTTCGATACGTAATGGTTGATTATATTCGTGTAGGCGTGCAGCTTTCATTTTCAAGCTCCTTCCCTTCTCCTACTATTATAGTTTGATACCTGGTTGCAAGTAATCCGAGACAGTGATTGGCATTAAACTCCATGCTCATCCGTGTTCTCCTTGCTTCTAATAAATAATCTGTTAGTTCTAGTGGGTCAATCACAACTCCTGTATGTTTTAAAAAAGCAAACTCATGCGAGTGATTGCTTATTCCTAGCTCACTACGAAGGGTTAAATAACGCCCCACTATCGTTTGGTCAGTAATTGCAGGATGAGTTTTTAAATCTTCTATTGTAAGGCTTAACAGTCCATTACCCACTCCAAAGTTCTTCAGTTCACGAAGTAAATGTTCCTGTCTTGCCATAAACGACTTGATTCGAAAGGTATTCCTTACTTCGTTAAGATCCCCAGTTGCCAAATCAGAAAAGACTTCTTCAAATGATTTCCCTTCTGATACCCCTTTATTTATATCATTTGAAGAACAATGGTCTTTAAGATTGAGAACAACCTTTCTTACCCATGGAAGCTCCATGACACGATCGCGAATATCCTCTGCCATAATAAAAGCGAAATTTGGAGAGCACCAAAAAGTGGGAAG
Organism: Bacillus sp. (in: firmicutes); assembly: GCA_023512145.1. GTDB lineage: Bacteria > Bacillota > Bacilli > Bacillales > Cytobacillaceae > Neobacillus. The sequence goes on from JAIMAD010000066.1 coordinate 7,292, forward strand.
GCGCATGACAACAGTAACTATATCTTCCTGTATAACAACTTCTTCAATAAATTGCATTTCTAACACAGATTTGTCTAATTCGGGATCATATACAAAGTTAAGTTTTTCAAAAACAGCTTCTTGATTATTCATAGACAACCTCTCTCCTTTCGGCTTTAATCTTTATCGAACAGCTTCCTTATTATTCCATAGAAGGGACTTTTGTTTCTCTATATCGATTCCATATAAACGGGCAATATTCTCACCGAGAATTTTCTTTTTAATTGCAAATGTTAAATCTGTTCCTGTCTCTTGTTTGATATCCTCTGGTAATTCAAAGGACATAAACTTTTCAATCAACCACTTTGGTTCCCAAATACCATAATCACTACCAAAGATAATCCTGTCCTCATCTAGCCAATAAAGTAACTCACTGATAATCTCTGCAAAATAGCGCGGTCTTGAGTGGATGAATGGCATGACAACCGACAATCCAGCATAGACATTCTTTTCTTGTGTTGCAATCCAACAGAAATCTTCTAATCTAGGAAGCCCACAATGTTCGATAATAAAGTTCAATTCTGGGTTAAGACTAGCCGCTTGGTCTACATCTGCAACATCAAAGGCATCTCTGTTTAAAGGCGTTATTGTCGGTCCTTTATGGATATGAATATTTTTAATTCCTAATTCAAGACACTTTTCCAAATAACGTTGAGACCATTCGTCAGTCAGCTTATATCCTTTGGAAGAACCACGCCATTCAGCAGTGTATAGTTTTATACCTTGTACATTATGTGTTTCTTTTAGATATTCTAAGTACTTAATGCCTCTTTCCCCATCCCGAGGATCAAAACTTCCATTACTAATGAAACGTCCTGGATATTTTTTCGCTAATTTGTTATTTATTTCAATATCACCGAATGGATTTTTATAAAAGTCTGTTAGGAAAACTGGCTGAAAAATAGCCATATCAACATAACCGTTCATAATTACATCCTCTACTAAATTCTCAGGTGTGTATTTCCTGAATTTTTCATATTCCCACACATTTTCTTTTGGACTGAGGTTTCTATGATAGTCATAAAAACAACTAATAAACTCTTCACCATGCCGATTTAATTGATTTTCAGGACTACCATCCCATAAGGCAATATGTGCATCAATAACAAAAATTTCTTCCACATTAGCAGCTTTAAACATCCTAAAGCACCTCCACTTTTATTGTAAAATCTTACAATAAATATTCATGCAATTAATGTGCCAACTTCTTTTTCGGAGAAAAACTACTATTATCTATTGATCACAGCGGTGGTTTTCAGGCTAACACAATGGATTTGCTAAACTATTCACATCAAATAAATATGAAAAAAGCAAGGGCAGTTTAGCGCTACGTTTGGACTGGAGAACCAAGAGTGAGTATGGGAAACACGTTGAGCGACAGAAAACCGATGTTGACTTATCTTAAGGAGGTGAGCGAAGTCCACTAATCGTTTAGCCTTTGCGTAAGACAATTCTTAAAGCCAAAATTTAATCCTTTCTTATCTTGAAAAAAATGCGACACTGTCGCTTTTAGGAATAAATGAACCTTTTTGCAACACAGTGATGCAGTTAACTTTATAAAAATTAAACGAAGAAAATCTGTCAACTAATGTAAATACCTTTATTACCTTACTAATTTATAAGGCTTTAACAAAAGCCGTGAATGACTTGGCATAATAATTGCAAAAGTATTCTAGTGGTGGGGTCAAACTTACTAAAATACGCCTGTAAGGAGGAATTGATTATGGTAACAATCTCGAAAATTAACAGTCAGCCAAATATGAGTAATGCCGAAGCTCATAAAAGAGTTAAAGATTTAGCCTGGTTGCCCAGTTATGCAAAGGAAGCATTAAAGTATCCGACTGATTACAAATTTTCCAAAGCACCAAAAGACACGATGAAACAAGTTTTACGCTCCTACTTTGCTATGGAAGAAGAAAAAGATAGTCGGGTATACGGTGCAATGGATGCTGCACTTCGAGGAAATATGTTCCGTGATGCTGAACCACGCTGGATCGAATGGATGAAACTTTTCTTAGCTATCATTCCATTTCCAGAAATTTCAGCTGCTCGTTCTATGGCCTTACTTAACAACGTCGTTCCAAATGATGAACTTAAAAATGGGTATACGATGCAAATGATTGATGAGTTCCGTCACTCTACCATTCAAATGAATCTTAAAAAGTGGTATATGGAAAATTACATTGATCCCTCTGGTTTTGATATTACTCAAAAGGCATTTGGAAAATGTTATGCTACGACAATCGGCCGTCAATTTGGTGAAGGCTTTATCACAGGAGATGCCATCACTGCAGCTAACATTTATTTACAAATAATTGCAGAAACAGCGTTTACCAATACTCTTTTCGTAGCTATGCCTTCTGAAGCTGCGGCGAATGGAGACTATGTTCTTCCCTCCGTTTTCTTATCTGTACAATCTGATGAATCCCGTCATATCAATAATGGGTATGGCACATTGATGATGGTGTTGGGTGATCCTGATAACCACGAACTTCTGGAAAGGGATATTCGGTATGCCTTCTGGCAAAACCACGCAATTGTCGATGCTGCAATCGGTACAATCATTGAATACGGTACAAAAGATCGAAACAAACAGAAAGAATCCTATGCGGAACTATGGCGTAAATGGGTGTACGAAGATTACTATCGTAGTTACTTAGTCCCACTTGAGAAATACGGTATTAAAATTCATCACGATGATGTGGAAGCTGCATGGGACAGGATCACAAAAAGTAATTATGTTCATAAAGTTGCCCAGTTTTTCTCAGCAGGGTGGCCTGTTAACTTCTGGCGGATTGATGCAATGGATGAACGTGACTATGAGTGGTTCGAAACAAAATATCCAGGTTGGCATGCGGAGTTTGGCGGATGGTGGGATCATTATAGTGAATTATCAAAACCAGGAATTCCCATTGTTTTTGCGGACACAGGATATGTTTACCCACATCGTTGTTGGAGTTGCTTAGTTCCCGTTGTAAATAGAGAAGACTTGTGTGTCGATCATGTGGACGGAGAGTTATACACCTATTGCTCTGAACAATGTCGTTGGACACATAAGGTAGCCTTTGCTGACAATTATAACGGTCGCCCTACTCCATCTATGGGGCGTTTTAGCGGACGTAGACAGTGGGAGGAACTTTATCACGGCTGGGATTTGGCAGATGTTATTAAAGACTTGGAGTTTGTTCGTGATGATGGAAAAACATTAGTTCCACAACCACACCTCCACTTTGATGACAGCAAAATGTGGACGCTCGATCATGTTAAAGGGTACGAATTGCGTAGTCCGCTTCTAGATTTGCGCGCATTAAACGAACAAGAACGTGAAAAATCAATAGCTGCGTACAAGGCTGGATTTACCATTAAGTAAAGATGGCAATCTACCCCCTTCTACTTGATCGGGGTAGATAGTACTAGGAACAGAAAGGAGGAAGAATTTTAAATGACATACAAGGTTACCCTAGAACCGGTTGGCATGGAAATGGATGTTGAAGAGGGAGAAACAGTTCTTGAAGCCGCTTTTAGACAAGGCGTCGCACTAATGCATGGGTGTAAAGAGGGGCAGTGTTCCACTTGTAAATCCCTTCTTTTAGATGGAGATGTAGAAATGGATCGTTACTCCACTTTTGCACTACCTGATCATGAAAAAGAAGACGGATATATTCTATTATGTAAAACCCTTTGTTATAGCGATATTAAGGTTGAATTATTACAATATGATGAAGATGCGCTCAAAATTTCTATACCAATTAAGACTTTTCAAACGTTTATTGAAAGTATTGAAAGCGTTACCCATGATATTCGAAAGTTAACCTTAAAATTGGAAGAACCAGAAAAAATTAACTTTCATGCCGGACAATTTGTTGATATCTATGCACCTGGGGGCAACTTTTATCGTTCTTTTTCTATGGGGAATACTCCAAACGAGTCTGGTAAACTTGAATTTATGATTAAAATTTTTAAAGATGGAAAATTTTCTACTCTTTTAGATGAGAAATTACAGGTTGGGGATCAATTGGAAGTTAGGGGGCCCTTCGGCAACTGTATCCGCCGTGAAGATAATCAAGGTGATATCCTTCTTATTGGTGGCGGTTCTGGTATGGCTCCTCTTTGGTCTATACTCAACGACATGAATCAAAAAAATGTTAAACGCAACGTAACCTTTTTCTATGGTGCCCGTTCGAAACGTGATTTATTTTATCTTGAAAAGTTTGCAGAAATCGAGAAACACTTAGCTGGATTTCGATTTGTCCCTGCACTTTCTGAACCATCTGAAGAGGATAATTGGACTGGTGAAACAGGATTCATCACCGATGTAATTGACCGTTATCTAAAATCGTCTGCAACATCATCCAAAGATCTAGAAGCGTTTTTATGTGGCCCTGCTCCAATGATTGATGCTGCAATAGCCGTACTAAGGGATAACGGGGTAACAACTGATCGTATTTCATTTGACAAATTTGTCCCTGCAACAACTTAGTTTTACTAGTTTCCTTGTAACGAAATTTATTCGATATTCAGGAGGTCGATGGAATGAGTGATATCTCAAATAAGACTGCCCAGGCTGGTTCGAAGAAATTTGCTGGAAGTACTAGCCGGAAATACAATTATTATGAGCCAAAAGGAAGAAAAGGAACGCTATATGAGGATGTAACAGTTGATGTCCAACCAGATCCCGCTCGTTACTTATCTCAAGGGTGGATCGTTTCTTTCCCGGATGGCACACCTGCTTATTCTGAGAAATGGACAAAAATTAAAAGTTCGGACTGGCATAAGTACCGTGACCCGAACGGTGAGTGGGAACGTAATCACTATACTCGCCAATCCTCCATTGAAAAGCAAGTATCTTTAACGATCAAAAGTGCTAAAGATCAAAACCAGTTTGCAAAATTGGATAAGACTTGGACAAAAATCCTCCAGGATCACTTAGGGGCATCCAAACATCCAGAGTATGGAATCGGTATGATCTTCCAGTCTGCACAACGTGATGGTTTGAGTCAAATGATCAACAACTCATTACTGATTAATGCGGCAGATAAACTTCGTTATGCACAAGATGTTGCCCTATATATGGGTGAAATAGCCAGTATGGTCGAATTGGACGAATCATCTGGTAAAGATAACTGGCTTAACAATCCTCTTTGGCAAGGTGTCCGTGAAGTCGTAGAAACAATTAGCGCTTCTTCCGACTGGTCTGAACAAACATTTGCGATTAACCTAGTTTATGAACCGCTAGTGGGAGAATTATTTAGAAGTGGCTTCTTAATGCAATATGCATCATCACATGGTGATTATGTGACACCTACATTAGTTTCAACAGCTGAAGCAGATTATGAACGAAACTTAGATTATTCCGCTGAAATGTTTGACGTTTTCTTCACTGATCCAAAGTTTGGCGAGGAGAATATTCAAGTGGCTCAAGAGTGGCTAAAAAAGTATGTCCCAATGTGTGTGAAAGCTGCAAAACTTCTTCAGCCTATTTGGTCTCAGCCACGAGTAAAAGTTACAACATTTGTCGAGGCTTTCCAGAGAGCTGATGAACGTTTCAATTCGATTTTAAAGCACCTAAATATCACCATGCAACAGGGGGTTAACTTATGAGCCACGAAAAACTCGAAAAAGGCTTTAATAATAGGTGTGGAGTAACTCTTAGTGATAGTGTGGAAGGCCGAGTGATTGCCAATATCATGAGGGAAAAGCCTGAGATTGTGGTCACTGAATTCCCGGCTTTAATTCGGATTGATGGCATAGGGAAAATGGAGTTTATTATGGAAGAAATCAGTGAAGAATTAGGTCGTGATTTTGATCCCTACTCTTTTCAAGTTGAAATGTCTACTCACTATGGGCGGATGATCATGTTAGACGATCGAATTATTCTTTTTGCTGACCCAGAGGAAGCTATGCAGTATATCTTGTAATAAAATAGTACTTTCCTGGGGTGTGAACTGCCCCCTGTCAAGTAGACAGTGGAAATAAATAAACGACACTAGGCGGCTTTAGCCCTGTATTCTAAGGGAC